>CAXSEW010000005.1:0-25625 GCA_964236185.1 uncultured Nakamurella sp.
TCGCCGACGAGGTGTCGCTGCCCGGCACCGGCCCGGTCGCTTTCGTGTCGCTGGGTTTCGACGACATGGACGTCTCGGTGGCCGTCATCCCGGCCGTGGTACTCGGCATGCGCGCAGGCGTCGCATTCAGCACCGTCATCGGCGATCCCGGGCTGACCGACCGGGTTCCGGTGACCTCGCCCGGCCGGGTCAGCTATGCCGACGGCACCCTCTCGGTCGCCGGGTTCACCTCGGCCGTCGCCACCGCCGCCGCCCGGATCAGGGCGGATCGATCGGCCGGCGGCACACCGGGACGCAGTCTGCAGAAAGTCGTGCTCGCGCACGACCTGGAAGCGACGACCGAGCACGAGGTGGACGAGCGTCACCTGCTTCGTCAGCTGTCCGCCGCCTACCCCAGCTGCTGGACGTACTCGGTGGACGGACTCGTCGGCGCCAGCCCGGAGATGTTGATGCGCCGGGTCGACGGAGCCATCACCTCCCGGGTGCTGGCCGGCACCGCGTGGGCCGAGCACGTCGGCGACCAGGTGGCGGCGGACCTGATGGGGAGCGGCAAGGACCTCTCGGAGCACTCCTTCGCGGTCGATTCCGTCGCCGCCAAGCTGCGCGGCGTGGTGTCCGAGCTCCATGTTCCGGACGGGCCGCACCCGCTCCCCTTGGCCAACCTCACCCACCTGGCCAGCGACATCACCGGCCGGCTCCCGGCCGACGGTCCCAGCGCGCTGGAATTGGCGGCCATGCTGCACCCGACGGCTGCGGTGGGCGGGACACCGACCGAGCTTGCGCTGGCGCAGATCCGCGAGCTGGAACCGGCGCCGCGCGGCCGGTACGCCGCCCCGGTGGGCTGGCTGGACGCGACCGGTGACGGGGAGTTCGCAATCGCCCTGCGGTGCGCGTCGGTGTCCGGGCGCACCGTGCGGATGATCGCCGGCTGTGGCATCGTCGCCGACTCCGATCCGAGCACGGAGGCGCGCGAGGCGCAGGTCAAGATGATCCCGATCCGGGACGCGCTGGAGTCCTCGACCTAGGCGGTGTGTCGTGGACTGAAGTCGATATTGCCGGAGCGGCATGGCCACGGCGAGTTCGGCCAGAACCGAGTTTGGCCAGGCAGGTCTACTACCGTAGTAGTAGACTTGTTTGCCCGTGGGAATCCGTCACCGAATCTTGCCGTTACCGTCGACCCCGAGGTCTACGCGCAGGTAGTCGCTGCGGCCGCGGATGACAATGTCAGTGTCTCCGCCTGGATGACGGCCGCCGCGCGGCGGACATTGCTGGCGCGCGACGGCTTGGCAGCAGTCGCGGATTGGGAACTAGAGCACGGATCGTTCACCGAAACAGAACTGGAAGCTGCTCGCCGACGGGTCGTCGAGGAGATGTACCACCCGGCGCATTCGCCCTGTGCGTGAGCGTCGTCCATGACGCTGGCATGCTCATTGCTGCCGAGCGCAACGACCGGCAGGCCTGGGCCGACCATCGCGTCCGACTCGAGCGTGGCATCGTGCCGGTGACTACCGCAGCGGTCGTGGCGCAGGTCAGCCGGTCACCGCGGCGGGTCCAACTCCGGCGATTTCTCCGCGGCTGCCATGTCGAGCCGTTCGGCGCGGATCAGGCGCACGAGGTCGGCGCCCTGTTGGCCCAGTCGGGCAGCACCGATGTGGTTGATGCGCACGTCGTGCTGACCGCTGCGGCAAGTTCGGCGACGATCTGGACGTCGGATCCTGATGACCTGCGCCGACTGGGCGACGAACTATGCGATCCGTTGCAGATTCGGCGCATCTGAAATGCGTCCGCTGTGCAGGATGTGCCCTCGCTTCAGCGGCCGAATCCCTACTCGAACCGGGCACTAGCCGCGGACTGCCCGCGAAACAGCCGCCCGCAGGTCGGCGTGCACGGCGCGCAGGTCGGTCCGGCCGGTGGGTACCTCCACGACCCGGATGCCCGAAGGGTCGGCGAGAGCGTCGGCCAGCTCGTCGGCGCTGGTCACCAGCAGATGTTCCCAGCCGGCGGCTTCCACCACGCCGGCCAGCTGGACGTCGTGCGGTGTGCCGAAGACCCGTTCGAAAGCTCTGTCGTGCAGCGGATCCCCGGGTTCGAGGGTGTGGAAGATGCCGCCGCCGCCGTTGTTGGATACCACGATGGTCAGGTCGGGGCGGGGTTCGTGCGGGCCGAGCACCAGTCCGGTGATGTCGTGCAGGAACGTCAGGTCGCCCATCAGCGCGACCGTCGGGCCGCCGTCGGCGGCCGCGCCGAGCGCCGCACCGACGGACGTCGAGATCGTGCCGTCGATACCGGCGACCCCGCGGTTGGCGATCAGCCGGAGCCCGTCACGCGGCGCCGCAGCCAGGCCGACGTCGCGGGGCGGCTGCGACGATCCGAGAACCAGCGTCGCCCCGGCCGGCAGCTGCGCGACCACTTCGGCCGCCAGTCGCGGTGAGCAGCCGAGGTCCATCTCGGCCACCAGTGCCGACACCTGACGCTCGGCCGCCTGCTGCGCCGACCGCCAGACCTGCACGAACTCGGTGTCGCCGGGACCAGCCAGCGGCGCCAGCACCGGCGCGACGCGCCGGGCCTTGCCGGTCGGATCGGCGTAGCTGAACGGGGACGCCAGCACATCGACGGCGATCATCGAGTCGGCCAGCAGGGCGGAGATCTGCCGGTAGAGCGTGGGGCGGCCGAGCACGACCACCCGGTCCGGCAGGCCGGGCTCGAGGAATCCCGGGACTGCGAGCAGGTGCATGCCGGTGGACACCACCGCGGATCCGGCCGCGCCGCCGGCCTCCGAAATCACCACATGGCCGAGGGCAGCCAACGGCCCGGCCGCGGGATGGGTCAGGTCCCCGACGAACAGGACCCGCTCCCCCTCCGCCGGCGCCGGGATCATCGGCACCCGTCCGGTCGGCACTCGGGCGCCGGTCAGTCGCTCGTCCGGCGCGGCGGTGTCGATCGACGTCCACGGTGTCGGGCCTCCGTCCGGGCCGACCCGCCCGTCCAGGCTGTCCGGCCAGCCGTCGTCGACGTCGGGCAGCAGCGGCTCCAGCAACGGCAGGTTGAGCTGCACCGGGCCGGCGAAACCTGTTCCGGCGCCGAGGCATTGCGCCAGGGCGCGGCAGACCATCGAACGCCAGAGCGCGTTCTGCCCGGGCCGTTCCGCCGCGACGCCGAACTCGTGGAAGAACCGCAGCGCCGACCCGAAGACGCCGTGCTGGTCGATCACCTGGTTGGCCCCCACGTCCCGCAGCGCCGGCGGGCGGTCCGCGGAGAGGACCACGATCGGGACCCCGCCGTGATGCGCCTCCAGCACCGCAGGGTGCAGGTTGGCGACGGCGGTTCCGGACGTCGTGCAGACGGCGACCGGTCGGCCGGTGGCGCGGGCCAGGCCCACGGCCAAGAAACCGGCGGTCCGTTCGTCGATCCGCACGTGCAACCGCACCCGGCCCGCAGCGTCCGCGTCGAACATCGCGATCGACATCGGCGAGTTCCGGGAGCCCGGTGACAACACCACGTCGCTGACGCCGCCGGCGATCAGTTCGTCGACCAACACGCGGGCGAAAGCGGTCGACGGATTCACCGGTTCATTCTCTCAGCCGTGCACGGTCAGCCCCGCACCTCGGGCGGGAGCAGGGCCGCGACCCGGGCCAGCCGGGCGAGCCAGGCGGCCGTCGTGTCGGGGTCGGCTGTGAACTCGTCGATGCGGTCGGGCTCGGGTGCCCGGCCGAGCACGGGCAGTCGCCCGTCGTCGGGCAGCAGGCTGGTCGAGCTGAGGTCACCGGTGAGCAGGGTGGCGGTGCCGAGGCCGCAGGCGTGCCGGAGCTCCGGAAGCGCTCCGGCCAGAGCCAGTCCGGCGGCCAGCCCGACGGCGCTGTCCACCGCTGAGGACACCACCACCGGTAACCCGGCCGCTGCAGCGATGCGGAGCGCCCGTCGGACGCCTCCCAGCGGCGCCACCTTGATGACCGCGACATCGGCAGCCCCGGCCAACGCGAGACGCATCGGGTCGTCAGCGCGGCGGATGGATTCGTCGGCGGCAATGGGCACCTCGACCCGCCAGCGCACCGCGGCGAGTTCGTCGATCGACGCGCACGGCTGCTCCACGTACTCCAGTCCGCCGGCCGCGTCGTCCAGCACCGGGATGGCCAGCAAGGCTTCCGGGACCGTCCAGCCGGCGTTGGCATCGATCCGGATGCGACCGCCCGGCCCCAGCGCGTCCCGGATGGCGCCCAACCGCTCGGCGTCGTCGCGCAGCGAGTTCGGGCCGGTCACGCCGCGGCGAACGCTGCCGTCCAGCCCGCCGACCTTGACCTTGGCGGTTCGGCAGCCGGACGCCCGCACCAACGCCGCCGCCGTCGACGGGTCGACGACGGGCACGGTGGTGTTGATCTCCACGCTGTCCCGCACTGCCGCCGGCCAGGCGTGCGTCGCGGTGTCGACCGCGGCCGCCAGCCACGGCACCGCCTGGGCGTCGTCGTAGTCCAGGAATGGGGCGAACTCGGCCCAGCCGGACGGTCCCTGCATCAGCACGCCCTGCCGGACGGTGATACCGCGGAAAGGATGGCGCAGCGGGACCGCGAACACCCGGGCGGTAGCGAGCAGGTCGGCGAAGTCCACCGGCTCATCTAATCCGAGCCGGTGACCGGCTGGACCGAGCTTCACCGAAGTCAGTCCGGCTGCGGCGCGCCGATCCGGACGTCGTGCCCCGAACCGGGCGCGGACAAGGTCAGCAACCGGCCCGCCTCCTTCTCGATCGCCCTCCGGTCCGCCTCGCTCAGCCTCGGCCCAGGGAGCAGGCGGATCTCCAGCACGGCGGAGCCGGCGCTGGTGCGCAGCTTCGACGTCGCCCGGACGAAGCCGTCGACCAGCACCGACGCGTGGATGATGCCGTTCTCGGTGAAGATCAGCCGGTAGTGCGCCCGGTCGAACATCCGGGCCCGCTCGGCGTGCGAGAGCAGGATGTTGTCGAATTCCGGCAGCAGCCGCACCGGCGCCGGCAGGTCACCGGGCGGCCGCGGGGCTCCGGGCAGGTCGAACAACTCGGCACCTGACTCCGACCGGAACGTCACCAGCTCCGAGCGGAGGGCCTCGAAGACGCTGCGCAGTCCGGACAGTCCGCACCAAGCCTGCGCATCGGCGATGCTCGCCGGCCCGTAGGCGGCCAGGTAGCGGCGCACCACTGCGGGGACGTCCGGCGCAGCCAGCTGACGGCCGAGCCAGTGCTCGGCGCTGGTGAGGCGCGCCTGACCCGATTTGCGCCACTGACCCCGCGGCGGCACCTGCACCAGCGGTATCCGGGTGCGCGCCGCGTAGGCGAGGGCATCAGCGGCGACGCCGGGCCACCGCTCCGCCAGCGCGGCGGCGATCTGCGCGCCGGTCAGCGGCTCCGCATCGACCCGCTGCCGGCCCAGCCGGTCCACTTCGTCGAGGTCGACCTCGGCCAGCGCCCGCCCGAACCGGCTGCCCGGCGTCATCGCCCGGTACATCGCCGGCTGCATCACCGGCCGCAGCGCGAGGCAGTCGGCGGCGCTGACCAGGTGCACGGTCGAGCGCATCACCGCGACCCGCACCACCCTGCGATCGACGTAGAGCAGGGACAGTTCCTCCGGGTCGAACTCCGCGAGTCGAGCCCACAGCCCGAAGTAGGGCGGGGTCGGCAGTTGCGCCTGCATCCCCACCAGGTGCTCGATCACCGCCAGCGGCGACAGCGTGCTGCGCTCCAGCAGCAGCTGCCGGGCGAGCAGGGCACGGTTCAGCGCGCGGTCGTCCAGCACCGCCGGCCGCCCTGCTGTCATGTGCACCTCCCCCGCCGGCCGAGCCGTCCGGCGACGTCGGCACTCGCCCGACCGTGCCACACCTACCCGACAGCCTTGCCTCCCGGCGCCGGCGGTCGGCGCTAGGGCAGCTCGATCCGCATGCAGACGCCTCCCTCGGCCGCCTGCCCGGCGGTGATCGTCCCGCCCAGCCGGGTCACCAGACTGGCGGCGAGCGCGAGGCCGAGACCGGCGCCCCCGGGCCGCCGACCGCGGTACCGCTCGTGCAGCACACCCTGCTCGAAGGCGACCGGGTAGTCCTCCGGACTCAGGCCCGGACCGCTGTCCCGGACCTCGAGCACTGCGCGGTAGAGGGTCTCCGGCAGGGCGCGGTGCAGGGCCTCCGGCAGGGCGCGATCGGGGACGGAGAGGGCCAGCACCAGTACCTGGCCGGCGCCGAGCAGCCGCAGCGCGTTCTCGGCCAACCCATCCAGCACCTGACGCAGGCGTCGGCTGTCGGTGTCCACCACCACCGGTACCGGCGGTGCCACGAGTACGAGTCGCACACCGCGCTGGTCGCAGCGCACCTGCCACACCGCCCCCATCTCGCGCAGCAACGCGGACAGGTCGCACGGCCCGACCTCCAGCCGGAACGAATCCGCGCCCAGCCGGGCGAGGTCGAGCAGGTCGGACACCAACCGTTCCAGCCGGGCCGACTCGGCCCGGATGGTCCGACCCACCTGCGACACCTCCGCGCCCGGCACGATGCCGTCGCTGAGCGCGTCGGCCTGCCCGCTGATCGCCGCCAGCGGCGTGCGCAGCTCGTGGGACACCGACGTCAGGAACTGTCGTTGCCGGGACTCGCTGTGCTGCAGTGCATCCGCCAGCTCGTTGACCGCCGTGGCAACATCGGCGACCTCGCTGGGGCCGGCCACCGGGGCCCTGGTCTGGCGGGAACCGGCACCCATGGCGCGGGCCGTCTCGGCGGTCCGGCGCAGCGGCCGGGTCACCAATCGGGCCACCACCAGACCGCCGACCACAGCCGCCACCAGACCGATCAGCAGGGCCAGCACCACCCGGCGCTGCAGGGACCTCGCGGTGGCGGCTCCGATGTCCGCAGACGCGACCAAGGCGAAGCCTCGACCAAGAGCAGCCCGGGCCTCGATCAGGTGCGTCCGGCCGTCGAGGGCCACCGTTCTGGACAGTGACTGCCCGGCGGTCAGCTTGCCCACCCCGGCATCGATCGCGATCCTGACGGCCTGCACGTCGGAACCGCTGAGGTGTCCGGTCCGGCTGACGTTGACCACCGAGATGCCCTGGCGCGCGAACACCTCGGCCAGCCGGACCAGGCCGGTCCGATACCCGGGATCGGAACCGGTGAGCTGGTCCTGCACGACGTCGGCCTGGTTGGCCAGATAGTTGCGGGTGACGTCGACGGCGGTGTTGCGGATCATCGCAGCACCGACCACGCCCGCCACCGCGGCGACGGCGATCGCCACGGCGACGACCAGCACGGTGATCCGGACGGCCAGCGATGTCCGGCGGCGCGCGGCGCCGTCGGACATCGGTTCACCGATCCCGGCGCCGGGACCGGCCGGCGCGGCAGACGTCGGCGGGGCGCCGATCGGACCGGCGCCGGGCAGGGTCATCCGGCCGCCACGGCGTACCCGACACCCCGCACCGTGCGGATCGGGCTCGCGTCGCCGAGCTTGGCGCGCAATGCTGCGATGTGAACGTCGACGGTCCGCAGCCCGGACGCCGCGGCGTAACCCCACACCGAGCTGAGCAGGCTCTGTCGGTCGAAGACCCGCTCGGGGTGCCGCATCAGGTGGATCAGCAGGTCGAACTCCGTTGCGGTGAGCGCGATCTCCTGGGCGTCGACCCACACCCGACGTTGCGAGACGTCGGCCCGCAACCGGCCGGCCGCCAAGACCGGCGACGTGCCGACGGAGGTTCCGCCGGCCCGGCGCAGCACCGTCCGCACCCGCGCCACCAGCTCCCTTGGGTTGAACGGCTTGACCAGGTAGTCGTCGCCGCCCAACTCCAGACCCAGGATCCGGTCGACGTCCTCGTCCAGAGCGGTGACGAAGAGGATCGGCGTCCAGTCGCCGGCGGCGCGCAACTGCTGGCAGACGGTGAGCCCGTCGACGTCGGGCAACCCGATGTCCATCACCACGGCCACCGGACGGTCCCGCCGGATGATGGCCTGCGCCTCCCGACCCAGTCCGGTGGTCTGCACGGTGAACCCGGCCGCGGCCAGATACCTCCGGATGACGTCGGCGATGGTGCTCTCGTCCTCGACCACCAGCACCAGGCCGCGGGCGGCTCCGGTGTCACTGGCCTGGTTCATCTGAGTCCCTCGATGGTTCGGCGGCGCCCTGATCGGTCGGCGGCGCCGGCGGGTCTGCCCCAGCCATCGTGCCCCGTCGCGCCGCACCGAACACTCCGGTCAGGACAATCGGTTCGGGTAAGTCCTTCATGTGGATCGCGTGAAGAATGCGGGTGGCCCACCGACGCTGCCAGGTCCGCTCCTGCCAGGTCCGTTCCGAGGGCCGAGGCCCCCGGGACGGACCCGACACCGCCGTAGGGTGGCCGGTGTGGTCGCTGCCCGCACGGTCGAGTTGCTGGAAATGCCCACCGGACCGGCGGTACTGACCGTACTGCCGCGGTTGTCGGCCGCGCTGAGGGGCGAGGGACCGGCGCTGGCACCGGTTGCCGCCGGAGACCTCGACAGCATCTCGCGGCTCGGCGCCGCCTTCGGCATCGGCAGCCCCCTGGCCGAGGCCGAGGACGATCCGGACGACCCGACCGTGCTGGTGATCGCCACGTCCGGCTCCACCGGCGCAGCCAAGGGCAGCCTACTGCCGCGATCGGCCCTGGTGGCGTCGGCGGCCGCCACCGGCGTCCGGCTCGGCCCGCCCGGCAGCTGGCTGCTGGCGCTGCCCGGCCACCACATTGCCGGCCTGCAGGTCCTGCTCCGCTCGCTGGCCACGGGCTCCTCCCCGGTCGTCCTGGACACCGGGCCGCCGTTCACCGCAGCCCGGTTCCGGGTGGCCGCCGACCTGCTGCCGGACGGGGCGAAATATGTCTCGCTGGTACCGACGCAGCTGCAACGGTTGCTGCAGAACACCCCGACCACCGACGTCCTGGCCGGCTTCACCGCGGTGCTGGTCGGCGGCGCGGCGACGCCGGCTCCACTGCTGGACCGAGCCCGGGGCGTGGGCGTGCGGGTGGTGACCACCTACGGCATGAGCGAGACGTGCGGCGGATGCGTCTACGACGGCGCGCCGCTGGACGGTGTGCGGGTGGACCTCGACGCGGACGGCCGGATCCTGCTGGGCGGTCCGGTGGTCGGCCGCGGGTACCGCCTGCTGCCGGGCCACCCCGCATTCGCCCGTCCCGGCACCTTCCGCACCGACGACGTCGGGCGGTTCGACGGCGATCGGCTGGAGGTAGTCGGCCGCATCGACGACATGCTGATCAGCGGCGGGATCAAGATCGCCCCGACGGTGCTGGAAGCGGCGATCGCCGGCGCGCCCGGCATCGCCGAGGCGGTGGTGGTCGGCATCCCCGACGACGAGTGGGGCCAGCTCGTGGTGGCGGTGGTGCGTCGGGTGGGTGGTCGAGCGGCCATCGCTCCTGGGCCGGGCGCGGATCCGGCAGATCCCGCAGACCCGGCGTTGCTCGAATCGGTGCGGCAGGCGTGCACCGCCGCGGGCATCCCGCATGCGCAGCAGCCGCGCGCTCTGGTGACCGTGCCCGACCTGCCGCTGCGTGGGCCCGGCAAGCCCGACCGGACCGCAGCAGCGCAGCTGGCCCGGGAGCTGCTGCGGCGGTCCGACAGGCCGGACGCTTCGGACGGCGCTGTGGCTCCGACGACGCCGCTCCCCGGCTAGGGTTTGCACACGTGGCAACAGCAACGCAGTGGCTCTCGGCGTCCCGGCCACGGACCCTTCCTGCGGCTGTGGCCCCGGTGCTGGCCGGTGCGGGCGCGGCCGCCGCGATCGGCTATTTCTCGTGGTGGAGGAGCCTGCTGGCGCTGCTCGTGTCGCTCGCGCTGCAGGTCGGCGTGAACTACGCCAACGACTACTCCGACGGCATCCGCGGCACCGACGCGCGGCGGGTCGGTCCGATGCGGCTGGTCGGGTCCGGTGCCGCACAGCCCCGTGCGGTGCGGTCCGCAGCGTTCGCCTGCTTCGGCGTCGCCGGTCTGGCCGGTCTGGCGCTGGCAGCCACCACCAGCTGGTGGCTGGTGCCGTTCGGCATACTCGCAGTCGCCGCTGCCTGGTTCTACACCGGCGGCCCGAAGCCCTACGGATACGCGGGTTTCGGTGAGTTGTTCGTCTTCGTGTTCTTCGGATTGCTGGCCGTGCTGGGCACGACGTACGTCAACAGCGACCGGCTGACCCGGACGTCGCTGGCGGTGGCGATCGGTATCGGCCTGCTGGCCTGCGCACTGCTGATGATCAACAACCTGCGCGATGTCGACACCGATGCGGTGTCGGGCAAACGCACGCTGGCCGTTCTGCTGGGGGATCGACTGGCCCGGTACGTACTGGTGCTGACCGTCGCCGGCGCCTACCTGGCGGTGGTGGTGGTGGGTGTCCGGCACCCCTGGTGCCTGCTGGCGCTGCTGAGCCTGCCGCTCGCCGTTCCTCCGATTCGGGCGGTGCTGGGCGGCGGCAAGGGCCCCGTGCTGATCACCGCACTCGGCGGCATCGGCCGGCTGGAGTTCGTGTACGCCGTGCTGATCACCATCGGGTTGGTGCTGGAGCGCTGACCCGACTTTCGCAGCCGCCGGTCCAGTCGCCGCTGCACACCCGCTCGCTGCACGCCACACCTGCAGTCGGCCGCTGCACAACCGCTCGCTCCACGCCGCACCTGGACTGGCCACGGAACACCTGGTTACTCCACGCCGCATCTCGTGGACGCCGACGAAGCGGTGCTGGGTGGCCCCACGAGGTGCGGGGTGAGGCCAACAAGATGCGGGGTGAGGCCAACAAGATGCGGGGTGACGCGAAGCGGTACGGGGTGACGCGGAGCTGCGTAGTGAGCACATGAGGCGTGTCATGGACGCGTGCCAAACGGTTACGTGCAAATCCGTTCCGCGCAGGGGACCATGTCCGTTATGTACATCGTCGGTTCGGAGAGCTGCTCCATCTCCGTCGACGAGCCCGCGACCTTGATCGTGGCGCTGTACCTGCGGGAGATCATCGGCATCTCCGGGCTGACCGCTCCGGAGATTCCGCTGCTGGAACCGTCCCCGAAGATCTGGCCGGCCTGGGCCGCGCGACCTTCGGACGGACTGGCCGAACTGCCGGACCCGTTCATCCGGCTCGACCGCGAGCAGACCGCCCGCGAGTGGGCCCGCTGGTGGCGACACGCGCTGGCCATGGGGTCCGACGCCGCCGGAAAACTGCAGCCGCCGCGGTTCGGGGCGTTCTCCAGCACGCCGTCGCTTCGGACGCTGCTGCAGATCTATCACGAGCGGGCCAATCTGTGGACGGATGCGATCACCACCGACCCGCGGGTGAAACGCGCACATTCCGCCCCGCGGGACGGCCTCGACGAGCTGGCCAGAGAAGCGGCCCGCAACTGGCAGTCGCCGCCGTTCCGGTTGCGGCTGACCGTGATCCCGGTGCAGACCGAACACGCCTGGCAGTTGGCTCCCGACCACATCCTGATGACGAGAAACCTGATCGCCGACCGCGACAACGTGCTGGACTGGCTGCGGTCGCGGCTGCTGTCGCTGCGGTAGCGACGGGTCGGCTACCCGGACGTGTCCGACCCGCGCGGCCAACGGCCGGTGCTCAGGAACTCCTGCACCGTCTGCAGCGGTTCGGTGAGGTCCCATCCCTGGGCACGGACCCAATCGTCGTCGTAATAGGTGGCGGTGTACCGCTCACCTGCGTCGCACAGCAGCGCCACCACCGAACCGGTCCGGCCGGCCTCCACCATCTCGTCGACCAGGCCGAAGGCCGCCCACAGGTTGGTGCCGGTCGACGGGCCGACCGGCCGGCCCAGATGCTGGTGCACCCCGCGCATCGCAGCGACCGAACAGGCGTCGGGGACGGACACCATCCGGTCGATGACCTGCCCGACGAAGGACGGCTCGACGCGGGGCCGGCCGATGCCCTCGATGTGGGATCCGGCGGCCCGGTGGCTCGGGTCGGAGTCGCACCACGCCTGGAAGAACGCCGAGTTCTCGGGATCCGGCACGCAGAGCCTGGTCTCGTGCCCGCGATAGCGGAGGAATCGACCGATGGTCGCACTGGTGCCGCCGGTTCCCGCTGCCACCACGACCCATTCGGGAATGGGGTGCGGCTCCAGGCTCAGCTGGGCGAAGATCGATTCGGCGATGTTGTTGTTGCCGCGCCAGTCGGTGGCTCGCTCGGCGTGGGTGAACTGGTCCATGTAGTGGCCGCCGCAGTCGACGGCCAACTGCCGGGAGACGTCGTAGATGGTGGTCGGGTCGTCGATCAGATGGCACTGGCCGCCCTGCCGCTGGATCAGGCTGATCTTCTCCGCAGACGTGCGCGCGGGCATGACCGCGACGAACGGCACGCCGATCAACCGCGCGAAATACGCCTCCGACACCGCCGTCGATCCCGATGAGCTCTCGATCACCGTCGTGTCCGCACCGAGCCACCCGTTGCACAGCGCGTACAGGAAGAGCGATCTGGCCAGGCGGTGCTTGAGCGAGCCGGTGACGTGGGTCGATTCGTCCTTGAGATACAGATCGACGCCCAAGGTCGCTGGCAGCGGGAATCTGATCAAGTGGGTGTCGGCGCTGCGCTGGGCGTCGGCCTCGATCCTGCGGACCGCAGCGGACGCCCAGGCCCGGCCGGCGGCATCCGAGCGGTCGGCCGTGGTGGAACCACCGGCGCCGGCCCGGACCCACCCGGCAGTCATTCGAGCTCGCGCCCGTCGAGGGCCGCGCGCAGCCGCTCCCGCTCGCCTCGACGCGACGACGATTTGACGGCCATCGCTTCGTTGACCCGCCGCCGGACACCTCCGAAGATCACCCAGGACAGCGGTAGCGCCAGCACCACGGCGAACAGCAGCGCGAGGATGAGCGGCATGAGCAGCGACAGCAGCGCGGTCAGCACGACCAAGGTGGCGACCCGTAGCAAGGTGTAGAGGAGCAGCCACTTCCCCAGCGGTGGAGCGGTCGCCGGCTCCACCGCCGACGACGCCGGAGCAGCTTCGTTCCCGAGGCCCGTCGGGTCGGCGAGGGCCCCGAACGGGCCAGTCGCCGGCGGCACGGCGCCGGTCGGTGGCTGCGCCTGGGGAGTGGGATCGGGGGTAGCGGTCACCGGTCGAGGATATGCGCCGGCCGCCCGTGCCAGCCCGCTCGCGAGGAGTTGCTGGCGACCGCGCGAGTCGCGCGCGAGTCGGTCGGAGGCGCCTACCGGGCCTCGCGTGCCAGGCGATCCACGACGGACGACGGCCGGCCCTCGAACCGGGTGGCCAGCACCACCGTGGTGCGGGTCCGCGCCACACCGTCGATCGCCCGCAGCCGTCCCAGAGACCGGTGCAACTCATCGACGCTGGACACCCGCAGCGTCACCAGGAACGCGTCGTCGCCGGCCACGGAGTAGCAGCTCTCCACCTCGGACATGTCTTCCAGAGCGGCGGCGATCACCTCGTCCCGCCCGTTCTCCCCCGGCGCGATGCCGACCATCGCCGTCACACCGAGGCCTATGGCGGTCGGCGCGACGATGGCCCGATAGGCGCTGATCACGCCGGCGGACTCGAGCTTTCCCACCCGCTCGTGAACCGCGGACGAGGACAGCCCCACCAACCGGGCCAACTCGGCGTAGCTCGCCCGGCCGTCATCCCGCAGTGCGTCGATGAGCTGTTGATCCACCAGGTCCACGAGGGGCCTCCCCTGCACCGTCCCCGTCGTGCGGGTGACCGGCGGGCCCGGCCATCGCAACCGTAGCTCGCGAGCCCGACCGGCCCGCGACGCCGCCGCCCCGCGACCGGCCCCGTCATTGGGACGCGATCACTCATTGAAGATCTTTCGAAGTTCCCCTTACTTGAATTTTCATTCTCTTTAGGGCCCGCCGTAAACCCGAATTCGTACAACTACGCAGTAGTTTTTATTGCCGCCAGTTACTCGAACGAACGGTATGAATGGGGCACAATGGTCATACGCCGTCGGGGCGTGCGAAGGGCCAGTCGGGGCCTGAAGCTGACAGGAGGCACGAGGCATGGAAAAAGCTGAACGACTACTCACGCCGGGTGAGGTCGCGTTGATGTTCCGGGTCGATCCGAAGACCGTCACCAGGTGGGCGTCGGCTGGACGGATCGGCTCGATCCGGACACCGGGCGGGCATCGCCGGTTCCGCGAGTCGGAGGTCAGCGTCCTGCTGGCCGACCTCACGGTCGAGGCCACGCGCCACACGGCATAAGAGCTGGACGAGGTCCCGCTCATCGAC
This sequence comes from uncultured Nakamurella sp., assembly GCA_964236185.1. GTDB lineage: Bacteria > Actinomycetota > Actinomycetes > Mycobacteriales > Nakamurellaceae > Nakamurella. The sequence continues at coordinate 14,183 of CAXSEW010000005.1, forward strand.
GCCCGCCCCGCGCTTGCTCAGCGCGCGGCGGGCGTCGTTCTGTCCGGCGGCTCGCGCCGCGAGGTGTCGGGGCACTCCGCTGGCGACCGCGTAGCGCGCCCCGGGATGCGTCCCATCCACAGTGCATTTGTGGCTGCGCGATCCATGGCTGATATGCGTACTGTGGAAGCAGACAACAGGGAGGTGCCGGATGTCCATGCTGATTGCTATCGCCGTGACCGTTCTGGTCATCGCGCTCGCTTGGCGTGGACTCGGCGCCGGAGCTGCCGCGCAGGACCAGCAGTCGCAGACGCCGCAGGCGAGGCCGAGCCGGCCCAGCCGACCGCGCAGCCGCACCGTCGCGCCGGACGACGACCCCGAATTCCTCCGCGAGATCGACCGCAAGCTACGCGGCGAGGACAAGAGCAGCTGACCTGCCGGTACTCGAGTTCTAGGCGGTCCTCGAGCGCCCCCTCCACCGAATCAAGCTGAGCCAGACGCCCACACCGACGCTGCGCCCGAAGGCGAGTGGCCGATTTGCGGGCGCTCGTCCAGCGGCGTTTTTGCTAGCCGACTGTCGTCAGTTGAGCCCGGCGTAGGAATGCAGTCCGGACACCACGATGTTGATCACGAACAGGTTGAACAGCACCGACACGAAGCCCAACACCGAGATCCATGCTGCCCGCGAGCCCCGCCAGCCGGCTGTCGCACGGGCGTGCAGGTAGGCCGCATAGAAGACCCAGCTGACGAATGCGCAGGTCTCCTTCGGGTCCCATCCCCAATACCGACCCCACGCCACCTCGGCCCACATGGCGCCGGCGATCACCGCAAAGGTGTAGACCGGGAACGCCACGATGGCCGTGCGGTACGCGACCCGGTCGAGAGTGGCCAGCGACGGCAGTGACGCCAGACGCGACTGCTGGGCGACCGTCGACTGCGGCACGAACCCTGCGCCAGCGGCCGGCTCGGTCAGCCGCTCGTGGCCGGACTCGCGTTGCCACGCCTGCTCGGCCAGCAGCTTGCGCTCGTACCGGGCCCGCAGCAGGTACATCACCGAAGCGACGCCGGACACCATCAGTACGCCGCTGGACAACGAGACGGCGAGCACGTGGATCAGCAGCCAATACGAGTGCAGCGCCGGCACCAGCGTCTCGACCTGCGTGTAGAGCTTGGTGCCGCCGACGAACATCAGGATGACCACCGGGATCATCACGAAGAAGCCGGTCGACCGGGCCTTCGTCCGGACCATCACGAACAGGAATCCGGCGACCGCGGCTGCGCAGATCATCGAGGTGAACTCATACATGTTCCCCCAGGGCGCGCGCCCGGCGGCGATGCCTCTGGTGACGATGGAGAACAGCTGGGCGGCGAACCCGACGACGGTGACCAGCATGCCGGCCCGGCCGAACAGCGGGCCCAACGGCTTCCGCGGACCCTTGGCCGGCTTGGTGACCTTGCCGATCAGTGTGCCGTCGGGCGCGCCACCGCCGGAGCGGTCCAACACGGCGGTACGGCCACGACCCGCCGCCCGCAGCGTCATGCTGGCGGCCTCGGCAGCGGTGGGTGCGGCGCCGCGGGCCATGGAGAACTCGATGCCGAAGCACACCAGCGCCATGATGTAGCCCGCCAGCGCGGCCTGGAACCCGAGGTAGGAGATGTCGCCGAGCTGGTCGTTGACCGCCATGTCGTACTGCCTTTCGTCGTGCTCCGCTACCGGAACTGCTACGGCCCGAGGCACCTTCGCCATCCGAACCGGTACTGCTGTGTATCAACGCTTCTCCAACGGACCAGCAGTACTACCGCTGACCTGCCGATACCTCGTCCACACCACCGGCCAGGGCCACCAGCTTGGTGAACTCCTCGCCGTAACCGGCCTGGTCGGTGCGGGCCAGCCCGCCGATGTCGACGGTGACCCGGTCGTCTGATTCCACGGTACGGCGCGGTACCGACAGTCGGGTGTCGGGCGGCAGCCGATCTGCGACACCCTCACCGCCGGCGGCCCCGGCTCCTTCGACGACCACGCCGGCCGCCCCCGGAATCGGCCCGATGACCCGGAACCACACCCGCCGGCGCTTGATCGTGAGCGACACCATCAGCCCGATCAACAGCGAGATGGCGAACACCAGCGCCCAGCCCTGAGCCGGGTCGTAGGACGTCTGCAGCGAGACCCACTGCTTGTATCCGGTGAACGTCACCTTTGTGCCGTCGTCGAGCTTCATCGACTCGCCGGGCGCCAGGTTGGCCCGGTTCAACTTCACCAGCTTGCCGCTGGCCACCTGATCGGGGTCGATGGAGAAGATGGACTGCGCCTGCCCGGACTCCATCCCCATGTCGCCGCGGTACACCTGGATCGCGACTCCCGGCGTCTGCGGAGCCGGGAAGTTCGACGTCATGATCTGCTGGCTGTCCAGCACCGCGCTGGGCGCGAAGATACCGACCACGGCGAGCTGGTGCTCGAGCACCGCGGCCCCGGTGTAGCCGGGCGGGTCGAGGAACTTGACCGCGCCCTCGGAGGTGAACGCCGCGTCCTTCGGCTGGAACGGTTCGGTTCCGGTCTGGGTGGAGCCGTCCGGGTAGGTCACCGTGAACACCGGGGAGTACCCGTGTCCGAGCAGGTAGAGCCGCTGCCCCTGAACGCGGAGCGGATCATTGACCTCGAGCGCCCGGGACGTCCAGGTGTCCGTGTTCAGCTGCGCGCCCGACTGGTACCGGATGGACGCGACGAACGAGCTGGCCTGGCCGGTGCCGGTGTAGGTGGCAGCGAATTTGTCGATGGAGACGCAGAACGGCGCCAGCTCGGTGCCGTCCACCAGCAGCCCTGGCCGGAAATTGTCGTACACCGTCGGCGACGACGAGCACAGTTCCGAGGCCGGGCCGGCGTCGGCGTTGACGATCACCGACCCTTCGAAACCGAACAGTTTGCCCAGTGCGATCGCCACCAGCAGGCCGAGCAGCGAGAAGTGGAAGATCAGGTTGCCGACCTCGCGCAGGTAACCCTTCTCGGCCGACACCGTCACCACCGTGCGCCCGCCGGCATCACCGGCCGCTTCGGTGCGGGTGACCTTGCGCCAACCGTGCAGCCCGGCACTGATCCGCTCGGCTACCTGCGCCGCGTCGGCTCCCGGCGCCGTGACCGACGCCGAGTGCGGCATCCGCGCCAGGTTCCGCGGGGTGGTCACCGGCTTCATCCGGACCTGACCGACGAAGTCCCACGTCCGCGGCAACAGGCAGCCGACCAGCGAGGTGAACAGCAGCAGATAGATCGCCGCATACCAGGGCGAACCGAACACACCGAAGAAGCCGAGCCTGTCCAGCAGCTTGCCGAACGCGCCGTGGTCGACGATGTACTGGGCCGTCTTGGAGGTGTTGAGCGACCACTGCGGCAGCAGCGCACCGGGCAGCGAGGCCACGGCCAGCAGGAACAGCAGCACCAGCGCCGTGCGCATGCTGGTGAGCTGACGCCAGATGTTGCGCAAAAAGGCCAGCGCGCCACGCGCCGGCCCGGGGCGGGACCGCTGCGGCGCCGGCCGGTCGACCGGCTCGGCGGGCAGGCCGCCGGCCAGGTGGGTGGAATCGCGGGTGACCATCTACAGCACCCCGGACACGTTCACCAGGCGGATCTGCAGCCAGCCCACGAACTGGCCCCAGAGCCCGGTCACCATCGCCAGACCGACCAGGATCAGCAGGACCGCTCCGACCACCTGGATGGTGCGGGAGTGCCGGCGCAGCACTGCGACACCGGTGGTGGCCCAGCCGAACCCGAAGGCCAGCAACAGAAAAGGAACGCCCAGTCCCGCGCAGTAGAACAGGATCAGGAAGATGCCGCGCCAGGCGGAGGAGTTCCAGTCGGTAGCGACCGACAGCGAGATCACGCCAGACAGCGTTGGGCCGATGCACACGGTCCAGCCCAGACCGAAGAAGGCGCCGAGTAGCAGGGCGCCGAGCACCCGTCCGGTGGGCCGGGCGTGCACCCGCTTCTCGCGCTGCAGCGGCCGGATCAGCCCGAGCATCGCCAGTCCCATCACGATGGTGACGACTCCACCGATGCGGATCAACACCGGCGAGTTGACCGCGAGCGTCCGGGCGACGCCGAGTACCAGGCTCTGCTCGGCCAGGAACACCAGGGTGAAGCCGGCGACGAAGAGGGCGGCGGCACCGACCACCCGGCTGCGTGCTCCGGCCCGGACTTTTGTGCTCACCGACCGCTCCCCGACCGATCCGGCCGCACCGGCCGAGCTTGCCGTGCCTTCCGCGCCGGACAGCCCGACCAGGTAGGACAGGTATCCCGGCACCAGCGGGATCACGCAGGGCGAGGCGAACGAGACGAAACCCGCCGCCAGCGCCAGCCCAGCGGCAACCAGGAACGGCCCGTCGACGACGGTCGCCGCAGGTCCGCCAGCCGCCGCCAGGCCGGTCAGCACGTCAGCTCTCCTTGACCAGCGCCGGCAGGACCTGATTCAAGTCCGCCTGGGTGACCGGCGGGACCAGCCAGATGTGCGCGACCCGGCCTTGCTTGTCCAGCACCAGGGTGGTGGGGATCGCCGTGGTGGGGAGCCCGCGGACTGACAGCAGCGTCCGCATCGAGTAGTCGAAGATGGACGGGTAGGTGATCTTCTTGTCGGTCGTGAAGGCGAGCCCTCCCGGAGCGGGATCCTTCACGTCGATGCCGATGAACTGCACCGACTGCGATCGGTAGGTCTGCCACGAATACTCCAGCCCGTCGGCCTCGGCGCGACAGGGCGCGCACCAGGAACCCCAGAAGTTGAGTACCACCACCTTGCCGCGGTAGGCCGCCACATCAATGGTCTGCTTTCCGGTCAGATCCGGGCCGGACATTGGCCCGATCGTCTTTCGGTCCGCCGCCAGATAGCTGAACTCGGTCTTGCCACCAGGCGAGGTGAAGGTGAACGAGCCGCCGTAGACGGTGGCGTCGTTGCCGGTGCTGCAGCCGGCCGAGAAGAGCACCGCCAGCACCGACAACAGGGCGAGCATCGACCGCCGCGCCCGTTTCACGCTGAAGCCCCGGTGGGTCCGGTGACGTCGGTGGCCCCGGCTCCGGGCCCGATCGGCGGCTGCGGCATTCCGACGTCGTCGACAGCGGCGATGTGGGCCATCGGTTCGGCATAGCGGAGCCCGGTGAACACGCCGTCGGCGAATGTCAGCGACGTCACCGACGCCACACTGCACTCCCGACCGCTCGGGTTGTGCCACAGCCGCAGACCCTCGAGGTAGCGCCGAACGGTGACGATCGGCAGCTGGTGCGAGACGATCAACGCCTCGTGCCCGTCCGCTGCCGCGACGGCGGTATAGATCGCGCCGATCATCCGATGGGCGATCTCCAGGTAGGGCTCGCCCCAGGACGGACGGAACGGGTTGCGAAGCTTCATCCACGCCTGCGGCTTCCGCAGCGCACCGTCGCCGACCGCCACCTTCATGCCCTCGAACGCATTGCCGGCCTCGATCACCCGGTCGTCGGTGGTCACCGCCAGGCCTTTCGCTGCGGCCAGCGGGGCCGCCGTCTGCTGCGCCCGGATCAGCGAGGAGGCCGCCAGGTAGGTGATGTCCGCGGGTGCCAGGTAGTCGGCGATGCCCTCGGCCATCGCCCGGCCGGACGCCGCGAGCGCGAAACCCGGCAACCGGCCGTAGAGAATGCCCGACGGGTTGTGCACCTTGCCGTGCCGCAGCAGGTGGACGACGGTACTGCTCATCGGCGCCCGTCGGCGGCAGCCGACATCCAACGCGAGCCCACGGGCGTCGACGCGTCGCGGCCGGGCTCGGCGGTCACGTTCACCGCGGTCGGGTAGTGCGGGGACAGATCGTTCGGGGCCAGATCGTTCGGGGGGACGTGCACACCATCAGTGTCCCAGGTTTCGCACCCGCACCCCGTAGGACCAAGGTCCCGCCATCGGCCCGGGACCGTGATCGGCAGGTCAGCGGGGGACGCGCGAGCGCTGCAGCCGGATCCGACGAAGCAGATCGGCGCCGCAGGAGGTCAGGCACAGCCCGGCCAGCAGCGCCGCGAGAGCGGCGGCGCCGATCCATGGGCCGGAGTACCGCTGGATGACGGTGCGGGTCGCGCCGGTGGCGTAAGGCGGAAAGTCGTTGGAGCGCACGCCGTGTCGGAATAGCAGCGCCGCGGCGACCGCCAGCAGCACGGTGGCGACACCGGCCAGGACCACTCGGACCAGCAGCACGGCAGAGACGTCCCGGGCGGCGCCGTCGGGCGACCCGGTCGGTTGCGGCAGGTCGACGGCCTGCTGCGGTGCGGTATCGTCCTCGGACCGGCGGTCCCACGTGCGTCCCCACGGGTCGGACGCCGGCGCGCCCGATCCGGCCGGAGTGCTCACGGCTAGTGCAGCTTCTTCCGCTGCGCCGACGCGATGAAGAACGCCGACGCCCGACCGATGAATGTCGTCGACAGACCCGCCACCACCAGCAATGTCGCCAGCAGCGTGATCGTGTTGGATACCTGGAACAGGAACGCCAGGATCAGCTGGACCAGGACGACCCCGATCAGCACCCGACGGGCCCAGCGCCGGCCTTCCCGGAGGAACCAGCCGCTGGCCAGGGTGACCAGACCGATTCCGATGAGCACGACCGAGAAGGTGGTCAGGGTGCTCTTGTAGGACGACAGCGCGCTCGACGACAGCGTCGGCTCGGTGATCTGTCGGCAGCTCCCCGGCAGCGCGGTCAACGCCAGCGGCGTGGTGGGGCCGACGGTGGGCGTCGCCACGGTGGTCGGTACGGCGGTGCCCACGCCGCCCACGCTGTTCTGGCACTGGTTGACCGCGCTGGCGTAGAAGTCGGAGTAGGTCTTCGCCTGGGAGCCGGTACTGGCCACCGACAGAGCGCCGATCAAGAGGAACAACACACCGGCCACGATCACCAGAATCGACGCGATCGTCACCGAGCGCGGCCGCACCAGTGGTGCGCCGTCCTCGGGCAGCACCGGCACCATCGCGGACTGCAACCTGGCCATGAAGCCGCTCTTCTTCGGGCGGGATCCGGGTGAGCTCATGCGTCGAACCTACCGGGAGTCGGGTCAGCCGAAGACCGACCCGGTTGTTGCCCGTGACCGCGCCCGCCGCCGCCACCGACGAGGACCGGGTCGGTCACCGGCGGCGCGGAGACTTGCGGGGCGGCGGCAGGGCACCTTCTGCCCGGAGCCGGGTGGCATGCCCGACCAGCGCCTCCACCAGCGCCGGCAGGTCGGCGACCTCGGGCTGTACATCCACCCGAAGACCGAACTCCCGTGCCGTCTCGGCCGTCTTGGGGCCCAGGCAGGCGACGATGGACCGGGCGTGTGGCTTACCGGCGATCCCCACCAGGTTGCGCACCGTGGACGACGAGGTGAAGCAGACGGCGTCGAACCCACCGGCCTTGATGGCCTCCCGGATCGGGGCCGCCGGGGGCGCGGCCCGCACCGTCCGGTAGGCGGTCACGTCGTCGATCTCCCAGCCCCGCTCGCGCAGCCCCTCGGCCAGCGTCTCGGTGGCGATGTCCGCCCGTGGCAGCAGCACCCGGTCCACCGGATCGAGGATGTCGTCGAATTCGGGGAAGTCGTCGAGCAGCCCGACGGAGAACTCGGGGTGCTCGGACACCAGCTCGGGCAGGATGCCGAGCGCCTTCACCGCATCGCCCGTCGCGTTGTCCACGCAGGCGATCTTGACGCCGGCAAAGGCACGGGCGTCCAGGCCGAACTCGGTGAACTTCTCCCACACCGCGCGGACCGAGTTGATGGAGGTGAACACGACCCACTGGTACCGGCCGTCGACCAGCCCCTTCACCGCCCGCTCCATCTGCGCCGGGGTACGCGGTGGCTCGACGGCGATGGTCGGTACCCGCTCCGGAATCGCGCCGTGCGAGCGCAGCAGCTCCACCATCAGCTCGCTGGAATCCCGGGTCTGCGGGATCAGTACCCGCCAGCCGTACAGCGCGCGCGACTCCCACCAGGAGAGCCGGGAGCGTTGCGAGGCGTTCGGGCCGACGGTCACCACCAGCGGGCCGGCCAGGTCGCGGCCGATGCCGTCCAGGGTGGCCAGCGTGCCGTCGACCGTGCGCTGGGTGGGTAATGACGCGCCGCAGGTGATCGACGTCGCCGTGTCCGGCGCGAAGCCGGCCGAGGCCAGCGAGGACGCGGTCTCGGCCAGGTGGCCGCCGGTCGCCTGCAGCAGCAGCGTGCCGGGCGAGGCCGCCAGTTTGGACCAGTCGGAGGTCGACCGGACGTCCGCGATGGTGTGCACCGAGCCGATCGCGATACCGGCGTAGGACGCCGCAGCGGCGGCCGAGGACACCCCGGGCACCACGTCGAACGGCACGGCGCTGCGAGCAACAGCCTGCAGCTCCTTCACCACGGAGTCGGCGGTCAGCACGTCGCCGGCGACCAGCCGGACCACGGCCTGACCCGCCTTCGCGGCGGTGACCAGCACCTTGGCGACATCAGCCGGTTCACCGACGGCCGGATGGACTTCCGCTTCGGGCGCCAGTCCGACCACCTCGGTGGGCACGTCCGGGTCGGTCACCACCAGCGCGGCGGCGGCCAGCGCGTCCACCGATCGCACCGTCAGCAGCCCCGGATCTCCCGGCCCTGCCCCGACAAAGGTGATGCGGCCGCCAGTCCTTCGCGCGCGGGTCATGGAGTGCTCCTTTTCGAAGGGAATGTTCGCCGGTCTGGGACCGACCGATGTGCTGGCGGGAACTGCTGGTCAAGCGGGTCGAACGGGTCGAACCGAGCCGACTCCGACCACCCCGGCGTGAGCCGACCGGGTGGGGAGACGCTCTGCCTTCGTGCCCACGACCGCGGCCGGATACACGCGGACCGGCGTTCGTCGGGCAATGACTACCATGCCCAGGCGTCTGATTCATGAACCAGCGACTCCGGCCGAGCGCGAGGTCTCGTGGAAGGCCAGCATCTGCAGTTCCAGGGCCAGATCGACGCGGCGCACCTCGACCCCGGCCGGAACCGAGACCATGCCGGGCGCAAAATCCAGGATCGAGAAGATGCCGGCCGCGACCAGGGCGTCGGCCGCGTACTGAGCCGCGTCTTCGGGCGTGGCGATCACGCCGATCGTGATCGATTCGGCCCGGCACACCGACGCGAGCTCGGACATCTGCCGTACCGGCAGACCGCCCACCCGCTGGCCGACCTTGGCCGGGTCGACGTCGAAGAGTCCCGCGATGTCGAACCCGCGGCCGGCGAAACCGGCGTAGCCGGACAGCGCCCGCCCGAGGTTGCCGACTCCGATCAGCGCCACCCGGAACGGATGGTGAGCGCCGAGCACGCGACGGATCTCGTTGATCAGCTTCGCGGCGTCGTAGCCGACGCCGCGCACGCCGTGACTGCCCAAGAAGGACAGATCCCGGCGCAGGCCGGCCGGATTGACGCCGGCGGCCGCGGCCAGCTCGGCGGAGGAGACGATGCCACCGGAGTGCGCCACCTGCGGCTCGGCGGACAGTACCTGCAGGTAGACGGCCAGCCGGGCGACGGTGGCTTCGGGAATGGATCGGGGGCGGACAGCCGGGGTGGACCCGCGGGATCCTGCACCGGCCTGCCCTGTCATGTCAGCTGCCTACCCGATTGAGATGTCCAGCCACGGGTGTTACCCCGCCGCTGCTGGGTCGGCGATCGTGTGCTACCTCGCCTCGTCGCCAACACTATCCAGGGCACCACCTCCGGACCAATTCGTCGGCCCGCGCCGGTGGCGCTCACCGGGACAGCGCACGCTCCAGTCGGTCTGCGTCGATGGCGAAGTACCCGTGCTGCACCCCGTCGATCAGCACCACCGGCACCATGTCGCCGTACTCGGCCCGCAGTTCGGCGTCGTCGTCGACGTCGATCTCGGTCACCGGAGCGCCCGTCCGACCGGCCACCTCGAGCACCACGGCGCGGGCGTCGTCACAGAGGTGGCAGCCCGCCCGGCCCAGCAGCGTGACGGCTTTCATTCGGCCCCGCCGGTGCCGTCCGGGCTGCCGGTGATCCGGGACTGGCGGGCGGTGTCGGGTTCGCCCTCGCCGGCCGCCCTCCTCGCCTGCCGGGTGGTGCGGTTCAGCGAACGGGCGATCACCAACCGCTGGATCTGGTTGGTGCCCTCGACGATCTGCAGCAGCTTCGCCTCGCGCATGTACCGCTCCACGGGGTAGTCCTCGACGTACCCGGCGCCGCCGAGCACCTGCACCATGTCGGTGGTGACGGCCATCGCCATGTCGGTGGCCACCAGCTTGGCCATCGCGGCCTCCGTCGAGAAGCTGAGCCCCTCGTCCTTGCGGCGGGCCGCGTACAGGTACAGCTGCCGCGCCGCGGCGATACTTGCAGCGGCGTCCGCGAGCGGGAACGACACGCCCTGGAAGTCGCTGATCAGGCTGCCGAACGCCCGCCGGGTGCGGGCGTACTCGGCGGCGACGTCGAGCGCCGCCTGGGCCAGGCCCACCGCGCAGGCGGCGATGCCGAGCCGCCCGGCGTCCAGCGCCGACATCGCGATGGCGAAGCCCTGGCCTTCGGCGCCGAGCCGCCGGCCGGCGTCGATGCGGGCGCCGTCGAACCGCAGCGAGCTGGTGACGGAGGAGCGGACGCCCATCTTCTTCTCCGGTGCCCCGGCGACCACCCCGGGGGTGGAGCCGGGTACCAGAAAGGCGCTGATCCCGCGCGGGCCGGGCTCGCCGGTGCGGGCCATCAGCAGGAAGAAGTCGGCGATCGACCCGTGGGTGATCCACGCCTTCTCGCCGTCGATGACGTACGAGTCGCCGTCGAGCCTGGCTCGGGTCAGCATCGCGCCGGGGTCACTGCCGCCCTGCGGCTCGGACAGGCAATAGGCACCGAGCAGTTCACCGCCGAGCAGCTCGGGGAGCCAGCTACCCTGCTGGTCGTCGGTGCCGTAGTTGACCAGCCCGTGGCAGGCCAGTACGTGCACGCTGACCCCCATCGCCACGCCGAGCCAGGCCCGGGCGAGTTCTTCGACCACCTGCAGGTAGACCACCGCGGGCTGGGCGCCGCCGCCGAACTTCTCCGGGTAGGGCAGCGACAGCAGACCGGCGGCGCCGAGCGTGGTGAACACCTCCCGGGGGAACGCTCCGGACGCCTCGGCGGCGTTGACCTGCGGTAGCAGTTCGCCGCGGACCAGGTCCCGGGTCAGCGCCAACAGGTCTGCAGCGTCCTGGTTCGGCAGTTCACGCTCGATCACCGCCGGCGCGAGTGGAATCGCCATCAGCGCTGCTCCTTTTCGAGGTCGTCGCAGCTCCGTCGCTGCGTGGGTGGTCGGGCGGGGCCTGGTCAGAACAGGTCGTCGTCGGTGTCCTCATCGCCGCGCCGGTCGCGGTGGCCGGTACCGGGCAACCGGCGACCCAGCTCGTCAAGGTCGGCTGCCCGCTCCGGCGTGACGTCCGGCGGCGGCAATAAATTTATTAAATATAATATTAAATTATATAATATTATATTCGCTATAAGAATAAAGTTTAAGAAAAATAAGAT
>CAXSEW010000006.1:0-16048 GCA_964236185.1 uncultured Nakamurella sp.
ACGTGAGCACGAACCACGTGTGGCTCGACCGCTCGCCGATGCGGCAGTAGGCGATGGTGTCGAGGCTGTCGTCGACACCGGCGTAGAGCTGGCGCAGTTCCTCGTCGGACTTGAAGGTGCCGTCCTCGTTGGCCGCCTTCGACCACGGCACGTTGACGGCGGTCGGGATGTGCCCGGCGCGCTGGGACGCTTCCTGCGGCAGGTGCGCGGGAGCGAGCAGCTTGCCGGAGAACTCGTCGGGGGAGCGGACGTCGACCAGGTTCTGGGTCCCTATCGCACCGACCACCTCGTCACGGAACGCGCGGATCGACAGGTCCTGGTCCTTGGCCACGTACGACGACTCGAGCCGGTCGGGAACCTCGGTGGTCAGTGCGCGCCCGTCCAGCTCCCACTTCTTGCGGCCGCCGTCGACCAGCTTGACGGACTCGTGGCCGTACAGCTTGAAGTACCAGTACGCGTAGGCGGCGAACCAGTTGTTGTTGCCGCCGTAGAGCACCACGGTGTCGTCGTTCCCGATGCCTTTCTCCGACAACAACTTCTCGAAGCCGGCGCGATCGACGAAGTCCCGGCGAACCGGGTCCTGCAGCTCTGTCTTCCAGTTGATCTTCACGGCGCCGGGCAGGTGGCCGCCGTCGTAGGCCTTGGTGTCCTCGTCGACCTCGACGAAAACGAGACCGGGGGTGGACAGGTTCTGCTCTGCCCATGCGGTGGTGACGAGTGAATCCTCGCGGCTCATTACTTGTGCTCCTCGTGGAAAGAATCGGCTGACTGCCGTCAGGCCGTCAGGGGGACGCGTCCGGGCTCCGACGCAGGACCGGAGAGGCGGGAAAAGGTAAGACGAACACGGCGTCGCGCCGCGATCATGTACGGCGGTAGCTACGCCGCAGGGTTGGGGCCACCGGTGACGCAACACAGCGCGCTGCCGACCCTTACCAGGTCGACCGCTCGCCGGGAAGTCAGCAGGGGGCCCATACGGTCTACGGTAGCGCATCTCCTGACCGGCCCCGGGCGGAAATGCGCAGGTTGAAGCTGGTGGGTGCGGTCCGGCGCGCAGCCTGTGACGCTCAGCTGCAAACCTGGTGACGCTCAGCTGATGGCGGCCAGGCGCACGTTGTAGGCGGTGGCGGTCAACACCAGGTCTGATCCCGACGAGGTCACCGTGGCGCCGTCGACGGCGAAGGGCAGCTTGTCGAGCGGCAGCGTCACGGACAGGTTCTGGGTGATGGTGTCGACGTCGGGCAGGGAGATTCCGGCGGCTCGCACGTTCGTCGCGTTCAGCCGCAGCACGCCGGCCGAGAAGGACGGCAGCAGGTCGGCGGTCACCGCTATCGACCGGCCGGCGATCGACAACGGCGCGGAGACCTCGATCGAACCGTCGGTGCCCGCGCTGACCCTGGCCCCGCCCTGCGGGATTGCCGAGGTGACCGCGGACATCGCCAGCACGCCGCGCAGGGTCGCCCGGCCGGCCACCAGATTGCCGGTGTCGCCCTGCAGCGCGTCGGACAGCGGAAACTGCACGTCGTACAGCTCGATGCTGGCCGTGATCCCGGCGACGGGCCCGACGGCGACATCAGAAGCCTGCAAGGAGATGTTCTGGTAGCGGCCGGGGACGGCCTGGGCCAGGAAGGAGAAGCCACGGATCGCCACGGTGGTCTGGCCGAGCGTCGCCGTGCCGCTCTGCCGGCTGATCTCGGTCGCGGCCTTGTTCTGTGCGATCACTCGGCCGGCGATATCGGCGCCGACGACCAACAGCATCAGGACCAACAGGAAGACGAACAGTTTCCGCACCGTCGCAGTCTTCCCGCCGCACCGTGCGGTTTCCGTTCGGCCGCCGCCAGACGATGCACTCCCCGGCCGAACCGCAGCGTTTCCGATGGCGGAAGCTCGCAGGTGCGGACGTTAGTATCGGTCGATCGGTGATGTTGTACACCGGCCGGCTGAACGGGAGGGGCGAGGAATGGATCTGCTGTTGCTCACCGCTGATCCACTGCCGACCACGGTGTTGCCAGCGGTGGACCTGCTGCCGATCAAGGTGCGGGCGGCGGCGCCGGAGGCTGCTTCGCTGGTCACTTCCGGCCCCTACGACCTGGTGCTGCTGGACGCCCGGCACGACCTGGCCGCGGCCAGGACGCTCTGTCGACTGCTCGGCTCCGACGGGCTGGCCGTCTCCATCCTGGCCATCGTGACCGAGGGCGGCATGGTTGCCATCGGTCCGGAATGGGGGGTGGCCGACGTGGTGCTCGCCAGCGCCGGTCCGGCCGAGGTGCATGCCCGGCTGCGGCTGCTCGAGTCCAGGACCAGCAGCTCGGCCAACTCCGGCATGATCAGCCTGGGTGAGCTCACCATCGAGGAGGACACCTACACCGCGAGGTTGCGGGGCCGCCCGCTCGAGCTCACCTACAAGGAATTCGAGCTGCTGAAGTTCCTCGCCCAGCACCCCGGCCGGGTGTTCACCCGCGAGCAGCTGGTGACCGAGGTCTGGGGGTACGACTTCTTCGGGGGCACCCGGACCGTCGACGTGCACGTCCGGCGGCTCCGCGCCAAGCTCGGACCCGAGCACGAGGCGCTGATCGGCACGGTGCGCAACGTCGGTTACAAGATGGTGCCGCCGCCACGATCGGCTGGGCGTGAGGGGTCCGCCGCAGTCGCCGGGCTGTGAGCTGGACCAGACGGCTCGACGACCGGGCGCCTGACGTGCTGGCGCTGGCGCAGCGCGCATTGTCCGCAGACGGGGTCGCGCCGCTGTCCGGGCATGTGCTCGACGCATTGGACGTCGGCTCCGACGACTACCTCGTACTGCCGGTCGTCGGTCCAGTTGCCGAGGTCGCGGCCGACGGAGCTGCGGCCGCAGGGGTTGCGGCCGCAGGCTTTGCCGGGGTCGCGGTTGCTGGGGTCGCGGTCGCGCACGGTACCGACCCGGCTGAACTCGTCGTCGACCCTGACCACCGCCGGACAGGATGGGGGCGCTTGTTGCTGACTGCCGCGCTGGAACGGTCAGGAGCGGTCTGGGCCCACGGCGACCTGCCGCCTGCGCGCGCTCTGGCGGCGTCGTTCAAGCTCATCCGGACGCGGGAACTGCTGCAGCTGCGACGGCCGCTCGACGTGGAATGGGCCGCCGAGCAGGTGGCTGTCGCCGGTCTGCCGGCAGGCGTCCGCATCCGCACCTTCGTGCCGGGGCAGGACGAGCAGCAGTTCCTCGGCGTGAACGCCCGGGCGTTCGACTGGCATCCGGAGCAGGGCCGGCTCGACCTGGCCGGGCTCGAGCTGGAGATGGCGCAACCCTGGTTCGACCCGGCCGGCTTCTTCCTGGCGGTGGATGCCAACGATACGGTGCTGGGCTTCCATTGGACCAAGGTGCACGGCCCGGAGGTCACCCCCGCCGACCAGCCCAGCATCGACGGGCCGGGCATCGACGGGCCGGGCGGCGCTGCCGGGCACGTGTCGCCGGAGGCGCTCGGCGAGGTCTATGTGCTGGGTGTCGATCCGGCCGGTCGGCTCGACGGAAAACCGGTGCGCGGACTGGGTGCGCCGTTGACCGCCGTCGGCCTGCAGTACCTGGCTGACCGCGGGTTGAGCACCGTGCTGCTCTACGTCGAGGGCGACAACGACCGCGCGCTCCGGCTCTACCGCCGTCTCGGGTTCACCACCCACTCGACCGACGTGGTCTACCGCCGCCGGGTCTGACCGCGGACCGAGCCGACATGCAACCGCAGGCGCCGTCGTCTCCGTCCAGGTGAGGGAGTCCTGTCTGACGATGGCACCCGGGAGGACGAAGCGACATGCGTGATCGGCTCGGTCCAGTGCTGCTGGCGGCAGCAATGTTGCTGACCGGATGTATGTCGGCGTCTGTCGTGGGGGATTCACCGACCCGGTCATCGATCCCAGCTGCCGGTTCGGTGGCCCCGACCTACCCGGGAACCAGCACGGTGACCGCACCTGCGCCGGCCGACGGTAACGAGTCTTCCAGTCTGATCTATGGCCTCGTGACGGCTTCAGATGACAAGGGCATGGTGGCGAGTTATATCGGTGGTGCCTGCGATGGCGAAGCTCGTCTGGCCGTGACGGAGACGGCGAGCCGTATCGACGTCGACGTTCTCATCGGACCCGATCCGCAAGGTCCCAGGGCATGCCCGGCCATCGGGTACGGCCGGACCGTTGCGGCGCGGCTGGCCCAGCCCATCGGCCATCGCTTGATCTACTCCGGCGCTCACCGGCAGGTCCCATTCGACGGGTCCAGGAGATTGGTGCCATCAGCGCTGCCGCCACAGTTCACCAAGACCAACGAATCGTTCGGTGGTGAGCCCGCGTCGGACCCGGCCGCGTCCAGCGCACCCGTGAGCGGGGCACTCTCCGGAGTGGATGAAACGAAAGTCACCACGAGGTGGACGGTGACCTACGCACAACCGCAGCTCGAAAGCGGCAACCGCTGCGTCCCGACCGCCGGCTTGATCGAGGTCAATGTCGGACCGGCAAACGCCGATGACTTCGCCGATGGCTGGTCCCCGACCACGACGGTCAGCCTCGAAGATCACCAAGCACGACTGTGGCGGCAAGGCGGTGTGACCGCCCCGACTGGTTGGGCCTACCAATGGAATGCAGGTCAGGGCAGCGTTGAGGTGGTCGCTCAGATCGGCTGTGAAGGGGACCGGATCCTCGACCCGACCAAGCTGCTCGACGTGGCGCGGTCGTTGACATCGGTGAACTGAGGGACTGTCGGTGGTGGGGTGCATCCTGAGCGCACTCTCAGCTTTCACCTACCAGCGGAGGTTCTCATGTTCCTTGGTCTGCGATCCGTCATCTACCCGGCGCCCGACCTGGCCGCCAGCAAGGCCTGGTTCTCCCGGCTGCTTGGTCGGCAGCCGTACTTCGACGAGCCGTTCTACGTCGGCTACGAGGTGGGCGGCTACGAGCTCGGACTCGACCCGAACGCCGACGCCGCAGCCGGCGCGGTGAGCTATTGGGGTGTGCCGGACGCCGATGCCGCCTGGCAGCAGCTGCTTGCCGCCGGCGCCAGCGCGCACACCGACGGTGTGCAGGACGTCGGGAATGGTATTCGCCTCGGCACCGTGCGGGAGCCCGCGGGCAACCTCGTCGGCATCATCGAGAATCCGCATTTCAAGGCCTGAGCGCGGCTGATCGGCTCCTACGTCATATGGCGGAGTAAACCCTGGCCATTTCCAATTTATAGCGCACAGGGGGGCTTGCGGCAAGGCCCGGGTGGCCCCGCACAATCGTTCCATCTTCAGGTCAGACATGCGTCGTCACTCGGACATCGCCTGGCTCGGAAAAGGCGAGGGGAATTCGATGTTCGACGTGATCATCGCGGGAGGTGGGCCGACCGGGATGATGTTGGCCGCCGAACTCCGTCTGCACGGCGTGCACGTCGTGGTGCTGGAACGTGACCGGGAGCCGAGCCCGCACGCGCGGGGGCTCGGGCTGCATATCCGCAGCATTGAAATCCTCGATCAACGCGGGCTATTGCAGCGATTCCTGGCAGTCGGCAAGAAATACCCGGTCGGTGGATCGTTCGGCGGCATTCCGCTCGAGGCGCCCGCTGGAGTGGACAGCGCACATGCCTACATCCTCGAAATTCCGCAAAATGTGACCGAGCGGCTGCTGACCGAGCGTGCCATCGAACTCGGCGCCGAGATCAGGCGCGGCTGCCACCTGGCCGGCCTGATGCAGGAGGACGACGCCGTGGCTGCCGAGTTGGGCGACGGGGAGCAGCTTCAGGCGCGCTACCTGGTCGGCTGCGACGGGGGACGCAGCACCGTGCGGAGACTGCTCGGGGTGGGCTTCCCGGGTGGGCCCAGCCGGATCGAATGGCTGCTGGCGGAGGTCGAGGTCGCAGCATCACCGGAGGAGTTGGCGGCGGTGGCCGCCCGGGTGCCCACCACCCAGCTCGCCTTCGGTCCGGCGCCCTGCCATCCCGACGCCTACCGCTTCGTCCTGCGGGCCGATCAGCTTCGGGACGGAGGAGCCGACGCAACCTGGCCACCGACCATGGCGCAGTTCCGGCAGCGACTGGCCGAGCTGGCCGGTGCCGACCTCGGCGTGCACTCGCCGCGCTGGCTCACCCGGTTCGGTGACGCGACCCGGCTGGCGGACCACTACCGGGTGGACCGGGTCCTGCTGGCCGGCGACGCCGCCCACATCCACCCGCCGATCGGCGGGCAGGGCCTCAACCTCGGTATCCAGGACGCGGTCAACCTCGGCTGGAAGCTGGCTGCCGAAGTGGACGGCTGGGCGCCGCGTGCGCTGCTGGACAGCTACCAGAGCGAACGCCGTCCGGTGGCAGCCGACGTGCTGACGACCACCCGCGCGCAGACCCAGTTGATGGAGTCCGGCCCCGGCCCGCAGGCCGTGCGGCAGCTGTGTGCTGAACTGACCGAGCTCCCCGGCGTCGCCCGCCACCTGATCGAGAAGACCACCGGGATCGGCATCCGCTACGACTTCGGCGACGGGCACCCACTCCTCGGTCGTCGACTGCGCGATGAGCAGCTCGGGCAGGGAAATCTCTACGGACTGATGCACCGCGGCCGCGGGCTGCTGCTCGACCGGACCGGCACGCTGTCCGTCGCGGGGTGGGCGGATCGGGTCGACCACATCGTCGCTGTGGGAGAACCGGTCGGCAGTCCGACCGACGTGTCTGCGGTGCTGGTGCGGCCGGATGGTCATGCGGCCTGGGTGGGGACCCAGCAACAGGAACTGGTCCATCGGCTGACGAGGTGGTTCGGGCATCCTTAGCGACGCGACCCACGGAGGCGACATACGGAGGCGACACACGGAGGCGACACACCGAGGCGACACGCCGCTCGTCACCGCACCGTCATAAGTCGTGACCGTGCGTCCGTTAAGAGCCGTTGGTCACGGACCTGCGCCGTACCGGCCATGTCCGGTTCACCGGCCGTTCACCCAAGCCCGCCCGACCGTCAACCCGGCGCCCTTAACGTCCGAGTTGCGTCGCGGTTGTGGCGCGCCCGGCCGTACGGCCGAGGGTTTCCCTAGAAGACGAAACACGGAGGATCTGCGTGAAGATCACGCGTATGACCGGGCTGGTGGCCTTGCTGGCCGCCGGAGCCCTGACCGTCAGTGCTTGCGGCAGCGACAGCAATACGACGACGTCGTCGACGAGCAGCTCCACTTCGAGCAGCAGCTCGAGCGCGGCAGCCAGCGCTCCGATGACCTCGAGTGCCGCGATGAGCTCCAGCGCAGCGCCGATGTCCAGCGCCATGGCCTCCAGCTCCGCGCCGATGTCAGGTGCGATGACGTCCGGCTCGGCGCCGATGTCGGGTGCGATGACGTCCGGCTCGGCGCCGATGTCGGGTGCCATGACGTCCGGGTCCGCCCCGATGTCCTCGTCGGGCGGCGGTGGCGCTGCCACCACCTTCGAGGGTGCCGGCTTCGCCTGCGCCACCGGCTCGCTGCGCTCTTCGGGCTCCACCGCCCAGGGCAAGGTCATCGCGCAGTGGATCAACGACTACAACAGCAAGTGCAAGTCGTCGATCAACCCGTATGGCGGCGGCGGCTCCGGCAAGGGCGTCACCGACTTCATCGGCAACCAGACCGACTTCGGCGGCTCGGACTCCGCGCTCAAGGATACCCAGTTCGCCGATGCCAAGTCCAAGCGCTGCGACGGAAATGACGCGATCGACCTGCCGATGGTCACCGGCCCGATCGCGCTGTCCTACAACCTCTCGGGTGTCGACAAGCTGACGCTGACCCCGAAGGTGCTGGCCGGCATCTTCGGCGGCACCATCAAGACCTGGAACGACCCGGCCATCGCGGCCATCAACGCGGGCGTCACCCTGCCGTCGGATCCGATCGCCACCGTGCACCGCTCGGAGGACTCGGGCACCACTGACAACTTCACCAAGTACCTGACCGCAGCCGGCGGCTGGACCTTCGAAGGCGGCAAGGCCTGGACCGCCCCGGGCGGCACCGGCGCGCAGGGCAGTGACGGCGTGGCCAAGGCCATCGGCTCGACCACCGGTTCCATCGGCTACATCGAGTGGGGCTTCGCCACCGACAACAAGCTCAAGGTCGCGCAGATCGACAATGGTGCCGGCGCCGTAGAGCTGACCGCCGAGTCCGCCGGCAAGGCCGTTGCCGCAGCGAAGGTCGTCGGCACCGGCAAGGACCTGTCGCTGAAGATCGACTACGCAGCCAAGACGGCAGGGGCCTACCCGGTCATCCTGGTCACCTACGAGATCGTCTGCTCGGCCGGTAACAAGGCCGACATCGCGCCGCTGCTGAAGTCCTTCATGGGCTATGCGGCCACCGATGGCCAGGCCTCGCTGACCAAGCTCGGCGCGGCTCCGCTGCCCGCCGAGATCCAGACCAAGGTCGTCGCGGCGGTCAAGGCCCTCGCCTGATCGATTGGCCGGTGAAGAACTCCAGCACTGAAGTCGGGTGGTGCTGGAGTTCTTCGTTGTTCACCTGCATGACGCACCATTCATCCATGCCATCAACTCGGCCCTGCGGCCGTATCGAGGGAAAATGTCTGATCAGCCCAGTTTCGGCGGGCGGCCCAGGGTCGCGACGGACCCGGCTCCAACCATGAACGATCAGGGCGATGAGCGCGAGGCAGCCCTGCTGGCCGCGGCCGACGAGCACGCCACGCCGGCAACGGACAGCGCCGCGGACCGGCTTGCCGGTACCGCAGCGCGTGGAGCCGGAGCGGTCAGGGTTGATCCCGCGCCGCACAATCCGAGCTCCCGGCCGAAGCCACCGACCAGGATCGGTGGGCGTTCCGTGCGCCGCGGCGACCTGGTCTTCCGCGGTCTCGCTGCCGGATCGGGTGGCTTCCTGCTGGTGGTGATGGCTGCGATCGCCGTCTTCCTGATCTGGAAGGCGCTCCCCGCCTTCGGTAGCGGCAACAAGGGCAACATCTTCACCACCCAGGTGTGGCGGCCGCAGAGCGAGACGCCGATCTTCGGATTCGCCGCGGTGTTCTTCGGCACGGTCGTCTCGGCGGCGATCGCCATGCTGGTCGGGGTACCGATCGCCGTCGGCATCGCGCTGTTCATCGCGCACTACGCCAACCGGCGGATGGCTACCACCCTGGGCGGCATCGTCGATCTCCTGGCAGCAGTGCCGTCGCTGGTCTTCGGTATGTGGGGTCTGTACTTCCTGGTTCCCAGAACCAGAGGTTTCCAGAGCTGGCTGTCGGAATACTTCGGCTGGATCCCGCTGCTGCACAACCGCACCGCAACGTCGGCATCCCAGTTCGGGCAGAGCCTGCTGATCGCCGGCATCGTGCTGGCGATCATGATCGTCCCGGTGGTATCCGCCGTCTGCCGAGAGGTCTTCCTGCAGGTCCCGCGGGACACGATGGATGCCGCGCTCGCCCTGGGCGCGACCAAGTGGGAAATGGTCCGTACCGCGGTGCTGCCCTTCGGTCGGGCCGGAATGATCTCCGCGGCCATGCTCGGACTGGGCCGCGCGCTGGGCGAGACGATCGCCGTCGCGCTGGTGCTCAACTCCGGCTTCGCCATCAACTGGCACCTGACCGAGCCCGGCGGCGACACCATCGCCTCGCTCATCGCACTGAAGTTCGGCGAGGCGAGTGGCAGCCCACTGGGCATCCCGGCGCTGATCGCCGCCGGCCTGTTCCTGTTCGTCATCACCCTGATCGTCAACTCGATCGCCCGCATGGTGATCGCCCGCAAGAAGGAGTTCACGGCGTGACGACACTGACCAAGCCGGCCGCACGGTCGGTGTCCGCGCTCGTCGGTGCGCGGCTGCCGAGCTGGGCAGTCGCCCTGTCCGGTGTCGCCGGCGTCGCGCTGGCGCTCGGGCTCAAGGCGATGCTCGGCTGGACCGGCTGGCTGACCGCGTTCTTCACCGCCGCACTGCTGTTCATCGTGGTGCTGTCGGTGTGGTCGTTCTCGGTGGAGGGCCGGCGGCGCGCGAAGGACCGGTTTGCCTCGACGCTGATCTACGCGTCGTTCGTCGCGGCGGCGGTGCCGCTCGTGCTGATCCTGAGCTACATCGTGATCAAGGGCGCGCCGTCGTTCAGCGCCGCCTTCTTCACCCACTCCATGAACGGAGTCAGCCCGGATCAGGCCGGCGGCGGTGTGTACGCGGCACTGATCGGCACCTTGGAGACGGTCGGCATCGCCGCGATCATCGCGCTGCCCATCGGCTTGTTCACCTCGATCTACCTGGTCGAGTACGGCGTGGGCCGCTTCGCCCGCGCGGTCACTTTCTTCGTCGACGTGATGACCGGCATTCCATCCATCGTGGCCGGCCTGTTCGTCTACACGTTCCTGCTGCTGGGAACCGACGCCCGACCGTTCGGCGCGGCCGGATCGCTCGCCCTGGCCATCTTGATGCTGCCGGTGGTGGTCCGCTCGTCCGAGGAGATGCTCAAACTGGTTCCGCGCGAACTGCGCGAATCCGCCTACGCGTTGGGCATCCCGAAGTGGCGCACCGTACTGAAGGTCGTCCTGCCGACCGCGCTGTCCGGCCTGATCACCTCGGCACTGCTGGCTGTTGCCCGGGTCACCGGTGAGACGGCGCCGCTCATCCTGCTGACCGGCTATGCCGACAAGATCAACGCCAACCCGTTCTCGAAGGACCAGGCGACCCTGCCGATGATGGTCTGGGACCAGCTCGGCAAGCGCACCGGCAACAGTGGCGCCTTCACCGACGGCCGGGCCTGGGGCGCCGCCCTGACGCTCGTACTCCTGGTGCTCATCCTCAACGTGGTGGCCCGGCTGCTGGCCCGGCTCGCTACGCCGAAGGCCCGCTGAGCTGTCGGCCCCATGACAACCGAATCCGGCCCCTCCTTCCTCTCGATAAGGCTCTGACATGGCAAAACGCATCGATGTCGACGATCTCAACGTCTACTACACCGACTTCCTGGCAGTCGAGGGCGCCTCGGTGAGCATCGCGCCGCTGACCGTGACCGCCTTCATCGGCCCCTCCGGTTGCGGTAAGTCCACCTTCCTGCGGACGCTGAACCGGATGCACGAGGTGATTCCCGGTGGTCGGGTGACCGGGAAGGTCGAGCTCGATGGGGAGGACCTCTACGGACCGGGCGTCGATCCGGTGAACGTCCGCCGCACGGTCGGCATGGTGTTCCAGAAGGCCAATCCCTTCCCGACGATGTCGATCTACGACAACGTCATCGCCGGTTACAAGATTGCCGGCACCCGCAAGAACAAGAGCGATTTCGACGACATCGTGGAGCGGTCGCTCCGCGGCGCGAACCTGTGGGAAGAGGTCAAGCAGCGGCTGAACCGGCCGGGTGCGGGCCTCTCCGGCGGGCAGCAGCAGCGGCTGTGCATCGCCCGGGCCATCGCCGTCGAGCCCGAGGTGCTGCTGATGGACGAGCCGTGTTCGGCGCTCGACCCGATCTCCACGCTGGCGATCGAGGACCTGATCAGCGAGCTGAAGGCCAGCTACACGATCGTCATCGTCACCCACAACATGCAGCAGGCAGCCCGGGTGTCCGACCGGACCGCGTTCTTCAACCTGGCCGGGGTGGGCCAGCCCGGACGGCTGGTCGAATACGACGAGACCGCCAAGATCTTCTCGAACCCCACCCAGAAGGCAACCGAGGACTACATCTCCGGCCGCTTCGGCTGATCTACCGCCTGCGCGGCTCACCGCCCACGCCGACGGGGGGTGGCCGGGTGGCCGGCTCTGGCCGGATGATCACTGTCTCAGGACCTTTCTGCGCGCCGCCCGCCCAAGAAGGCCACCAGCGTTGACCATCCGGGTGGGACCCGCTGATCATCCGGCTGGCACCCGCTGATCATCCGGCTGGGACCTACGGTCGGGCCGGGTCGGCAGGCGAGGACCGGGTGCGAGCAGGTCCAGAGGGCGATGACCGTGCCGGACGCTCAGACCTCGGGTGCGGCCAATCCGACCGGAGTGGTGTCGCCGCCGACGTTCTCGCCGGTGACCAGGAAGACCACCCGGCGGGCGACGGCGACGGCGTGGTCGGCGAAGCGCTCGTAGAACCGGCCGAGCAGGGAGAGGTCGACGGCCGGCTCGACGCCGTGCGACCAGCCGGGAGACAGCAGGGCCGCAAACATCTCCTGGTGCAGGTCGTCCATCAGGTCGTCCTCGGACTCCATCACCCGGGCGAGTTCGACGTTCCGTTCACGGAGCACCAGGCTGGCCTGGTCTGCCAGGTGCACACCGACCCGGCCCATCCGCTCGAAGATGGGGCGGACCTCCATCGGAATGACCTGCGCCGGGTGCCGGCGGCGGGCGGCCTTTGCGACGTGCATCGCCAGCGCACCCATCCGCTGCAGGTCGGCGACCACCCACAGTGCTGACACGACGGCGCGCAGGTCCGAGGCCACCGGGGCCTGCAAGGCCAGGATCTCGAACGCGACCGCCTCGGCGTCCGCGCGCATCTCGTCCAACTGGACGTCGGTGGCGATCACCTTCTCGGCGAGTGCGAGATCAGCGGTCAGCAAGGCCTTGGTCGCATCACGCAGGCAATCGCTCGCGACCTGGCACATCCGCGCGCCGTGGTCGCCGAGGTTGTTCAAGCGGATCTGATAAGCCTGGCGCATCTACCAAGAATAAGGCCATCGACGTGGGGTCGACCTGAATTGCGGTGGACAGCCGGTGAACGGGTGGTGTCCGGTGATCTCAGGCGCAGGTACCGGCGGCGGCGTTGACCGACGACAGCGCGGTGGAGGTGGTCGAGGGAGTCGTCTTCCTGGGTGCGACCGATGCGCCGGTCGACACCGCGGTGGACAGGGAGGCGGGCGCCTGCTGGCCGACCGCCACCGTCTTGACGACCCCCGCGAACGACGAGCCCAACTGCAGGTGCACCGTGCTGCCCAGTCCCGGAATGACGACCAGCGTCGAACCGGGCACGGCTGCCGCGACGGTGAGAGCGGCGGCCCGATTGGTCGGGTCGAATTGGACGACCGTGCCCACCTGGGTGCGGCTGGGCCGGAACAGCTGTTCGTCGTCGATGGAGAAGCCGGCGGCGTTCAGTTCCTGCTGCGCCATGCCGGCGACGTTGTCCCGGCCGGAGACGTTGTACAGCTCCACCGCGACCCTCGATGGAGCCACGGTCAGCTTCAGGCTGCTGGCCGCGGGCGAGGTCGCCGGCGTGGTGGTGGCCGTGGCTGCTGGCTTCGGTTTCGCTGGGGTGGTCACCTCGCCCGGCAGCGGCAGATCGTTGATCAGGTCGTCGAAAACCGGAGCAGCCCTGGCCTTGTCGACGTCCAGCGCGCCGTCGATCCTCGTGCTCGGCACGGTCGGCAGGGTGTAGAAGGTGACGTGGGACGGATCCAGCGTGCCCAGCGAGCCGGCCAGCGTCGCCAGGTCTCCGACGGTCACGTTCTGGGTGAAGGTGTTCTTGGCGAATGCCTGCAGGAAGCCGTCCAGCTTGCCCGCGTTCAGCAGCGTGCCGACCTGGGTGACCTGCCGCAGGATCGCCGACAGCACGACCTGCTGGCGGTGGATCCGCGCGAGGTCGGACTGGGTGTCCCCGATGACGTCTCGGGCCCGCACCAGGCTGATCGCCTGGGCCCCCTTGATCACCTGGACACCGCCCTTTGCCACCACCGTGCCGAGCACGGCGTCCTGAATCGGGCGGCAGACGTCGACGGTGATGCCACCGAGGGCGTCCACCATCGCCTGGAAGCCCTCGAAGTCGATGCCGATCATTCGGGTGATGCCTAGGCCGGTGAGGCTTTGCACCGCGGTGACCGTGCAGGTCGGTCCGCCCACCGAGTAGGCACTGTTGATGTGGTAGATCTGGCCCGGGCTGGGTGAGTTGTCCTGGGTCGTCAACTTTCCCGTGCTCGAGTTCCAGACCTTGCAGCGCGGCGCAGGGATCAGGGTGTCCCGGGGAATCGACAGGATGGTGACGTGTTCGCGGTCGCCGGAGATGTGCGCCACCATCAGGGTGTCCGAATTCGCCGTTCCATCGGTTGACGAGTCGGAACCGCCGATTGCGGCATTGCTCCCGGACCTGGTGTCCGAACCGAGCAGCAGGATGTTCTCCGGTTGGTAGACGGTCTTGGGCCGCGCCGCTTCAGTCGTGGTCACTCCACGCGAGTTGGTCGTCACGACAGCGGTGGTCCGAGCGGTCGAAATGCTCGGATCGGCGGTGTTCAACGCGTCCGGCACCGCTCTGGACTGGATGACGACCTCTGCGCGGTCCTTGATCTTCCACTCCACGCCGACACCGAGCAGCGTGATGAGCGCGACCAGTGCGGCGATGGTGCGGCCGGCGTAGAGCCAGCCCCGGTGCCGGCGCGAGCCGCCGGAACCGTGGATCAGCGTCCCGCCAGCAGCACTGGACGCGGGGGAGCCCGCGGCCTTTCGGCCGATGGAGCTCGTGGCCACCGGTCGCGCACCGTCGGCTGCGGCCTCCTTCGGCGAGTCGATGCCGCCCTCGCGATTCAGAGCTGTCCTGATGGAGCCGGCTCCGGTCAGCTCCGCCGCGGTGCCGCCGGATCTCGGCAGCGTGTCGGTGTGTGCGTCGCCGCTCGGGTCGTTGTCCCGAACCGGCTCGACCTCATCCTCATCGGAGTCCGGTCCGGCGGTCGTCGCGCTGGCTGGGGCGTCGGGGGCCGCGCCGGGTGCTGGGTCGCCGGCCACCGCCCCGGCGCCGGCATCGCCACCGGCGCCGGCTTCGCCACCGGCGCCGGCTTCGCCACCGGCGCCGGCTTCGCCACCGGCGTCAGCGCCTGACGGCGGCTGGTTGGCATGGGGTGTCGACCCGTCGCGGGTGCCGTCACCCGGAGCGTCGCCGTCGCTTGCAACGGCGGTCTCAGTGGCCCATTCCGTGGCTGTTGTCCTGGGTGTCTGTGCGGCTGCTTCTGTGGCGACGGCCGCGGATGGAGTCACCGCAGAGCGGAAGGCCGGTTCGCCATCCCCGGGCTCGCCCAGCGCGGCGATCAGCGCACTCGCCGGTACCGCGTCGCCGTTCTTCCGGCGGCTGCGCCGGGTATCGGGTTTGTCGGAGTCGGCGTCGTCGTCAGGATTGCCGAGGCGCGCGAGCAGGGCATCGACCTTTCCGGTATCCAGGCCCCTCCGTAGCCATCGCTGTGGTCTCTCCCAGGGCGCCGAGACCTCGGTCCGGGACCCGTCCGTACGGATGTCGTCGTGGGGCGCATCTGCGGCCGGCGCGCCGGTGGCCGGGACACCAGTGACGGGGGCGCGAGTGACCGGTGAGTCGGTAACCGGTGAGTCGGATGCCGGAGTGCTGGGGGCCTGCGATGCGGTGCCGTCAGAACCGCTCACGCGGTCGATCGGCGATACCGGATCGCCTGCCTCCCCCGTCGGATCCGCGGCGCCATTGGCGTGGCCGTCGCGCGGCTCGTCGCTCACGCGACCTCCTCTTCCCTGAATAGGCAACCGGGGCGGACGATCCGCCTGCCCCCGATCGGGCGCCGAACCACAACGTCTTCGGTGCATCCTAGGGATGGCGGCTGTGAGCTGGTCCGGAAAACCAGCAGCTGGCGCTGCAGAAACGGGTGGGCTCGACCGGTGACTGTGCGTTGGACGTCTGGTCGGGCCTCGAGTTGTTTGCCTGCTCAGGCCATTCGGTTGGCTGCAGTCATTGGGGTGTGCAGCTCCCATCGGACCAGCGAGGTGTACCTGCCCGCTAGGTGAGCTGCGGCACAGCACCGCGGGTCAACTCGGGCACAACGCCGGCAACCAGGCTCGGCCGTCCCGCACCGCGACGTGGAGATCTGTCAGGTCGGTCCCGGTGACGCGGTCGCCCGTGTAGATGCGGATCAGCGTCGGCAGTGCATAGACCGTGCCTGACAAGGTGCCGTCGCGCGGCGCCCAGCCCGGTGCCGGAGCGAGCCGGGCATACACCGGCTCGAACTCGAGCGTGGTGGTGGCTGCGGCGCAGCGGCGCTGCACCGACCGTTGTCCGTCGTCCAGCAAGGCGGACAGTGCGGCCTGCTGACCTGATACCGGCCCGCCGGCCGCCGCGTTGAAGCTGTCGACGGCACGCTGGACCTGCTGTTCCACTCGACCGGAACGAGCGATGCTCGACTGCGACTGCGACTGCGACTGCGACTGCGACTGCGACTGCGACTGCGACTGC
>CAXSEW010000006.1:16148-24646 GCA_964236185.1 uncultured Nakamurella sp.
GACTGCGACTGCGACTGCGACTGCGACTGCGACTGCGACTGCGACTGCGACTGCGCCGGCGACTGCGACGCGTCGGCCGGGTGGGCGGGCGGCGATGTGCAGCGGGCGAGAGAGCCGATCAGTGCCGCAGCCATCACTCCAGCGCGCAGCGCCGCCGCCCACCGCACGTCAGCCGCCGCCGGCGTCGAGTTCGGCGTCGGCGGGCACGAGCATGGCGTCCGGATCGTCGAGCCAGCCGTAGGGCAGCACCACCCGAGCCTGCGGGGAGCCCTGACGGCCGCGGGGACCCTCGGCGCCGGCCGGGAACGGCTGGTCGAGGTCGAGCCGACCCAGCAGTTCCGACAGCTGCTCGAGACTGGACACCATGCCCAGCTCCCGGCGGATCTCCGAGCCGGCGGCGAAGCCCTTGAGGTACCAGGCGATATGTTTGCGCAGGTCACGGATCCCGCGGTCGGGTCCCATCTCCTGGCACAGCAATTCCGCGTGCCGGACCAGCACCGCGGTCACCGCCCGCAGGTCCGGCGGCGTCGGGCTTTGGCGGCCCTCGAACGCGGCCGCCAACTCGGCGAACAGCCACGGCCGTCCCTGGCAGCCTCGACCGACGACGACTCCGTCGCATCCGGTCTGCGCCATCATTTCCAGGGCGTCGGAAGCCTGGAAGATGTCGCCGTTGCCGAGCACCGGGATGTCGGTGACGACCTCCTTCAACCGGGCGATCGCCGACCAGTCAGCCTTGCCCGAGTAGTGCTGGATGGCGGTGCGCCCATGCAGGGCCACCGCCGCCACACCGCTGTCCTGGGCGATCCGGCCGGCGTCTTCGAAGGTGAGGTGTTCGGCATCGATGCCTATCCGCATCTTCACCGTGATCGGGATACCCGCGGGCGCGGCCTCGTGGACCGCGGCCCGGACGATCGATTCGAACAGCCGGCGCTTGTACGGCAGCGCCGAGCCACCGCCCTTGCGGGTCACTTTCGGGACGGGGCAGCCGAAGTTGAGATCGACGTGGTCGGCCAGGTTCTCTCGGGCGACCATCCGCACGGCGGCTCCGACGACGGCCGGGTCGACGCCGTACAGCTGCAGTGATCGCGGCTGCTCCTGCGGCCCGAACCGGATCATCTCCATGGTCTTCCAGTCCCGCGCGACCAGCGCGCGGGTGGTGACCATCTCGCAGACATACAGACCGGCGCCGAATTCGCGGCAGAGCCCGCGGAAGGAGGTGTTGGTGATGCCTGCCATCGGCGCCAGCACCACCGGCGGCCAGACCTGGAACGGGCCGATCCGCAGCACGTCTGCCTTGGCGCCGGGGGGTGCGACGGCCTCGGGTGCAGGTGCTGGGGGGACGGTTGCGGTGCTCACCTGCCCATTGTCCCGCTTGCCGTGGGGTGGGTGGACCGTTCGGCGATCGACGATGGCAGGGTGGACTGGTGAGCCCGACGATCGGCACGCTGCAACTCCTGCCGCTGACCCCATTGCCCGACTTCGGGGACCTGCCCGAGTCGGTCGCGGGCCTGGTCACCGCTCCGGTCGCGGACGCCGTGCGCGGGTGGACCGGCGGTCCCCTCGGCGTCGCCGCCATCGATCCCGCGCTGTCGGACACCGCCGCCTTCTGCGCCGCCTACGACGTGCCGATGTCGGCGTCGGCCAACTGCGTGGTGGTGACCGGTCGACGGGACGGCGAGCAGCGCTGGGCCGCAGCCGTGGTGCTCGCGACCTCCAGGGCCGACGTCAACGGCGTGGTCCGCCGGCGGCTGGACGTGCGCAAGGTGTCGTTCGCCGCCATGGCGGACGCGGTCGAGCTGACCGGCATGGAATACGGCGGGATCACCCCCTTCGGGCTGCCGGCCGGGTGGCTGGTACTGGTGGACCGGGCGGTGATGAACGCCGGTCCTGTCGTCGTCGGGTCGGGGATCCGGGGTTCGAAGATCGTCGTCGACGGGGCCGACCTGGCGCTGCTGCCCGGCGCAATAGTCATCGACGACCTGGCCCGGGCAGTCGACGCTTGAGTCGCGGGTAGGGGGCCATGGTGCCCGACCTCAGCCGCTCGCGTCCTGTCCACCCGCTCGCGTCGTTCTTCGCTCGCTCGCAATGCAGGGCGAGCGGTTGGTGGACGTGCGAGCGGCTGGTGAGGATGCAAGCGGCTGCTCAAGATCCGAGCGATGAGGACCAGAGCAGGCCGTTACTCTCCGTTGTCACTGTTGCGCCCTTCGCAACAAGTTGCGTCATCGAGACACTGTCCGCATTCCCTCTGGAGCATCCCCTTGCTACGTTCTGCTGCAGTTCACCAAATCGATGCCTTTGCAACGCGAGCCGGTCACCTCCGGGCGTGACGCTCCGCAGGTTCCCGAAGTCCCATCAGGAGGATGAAGTGCGAGTATCGACCACACCTGGCTCGACCAGGAGAAGTGCAGTCGCCCGAACGGGCCTCATCGCCGGAGTGGCGGTCATGGCCTTGGTGGCAGCCGCCTGTGGGTCCAGCAGCAGCTCCAACGCCTCGAGCAGCTCGACCGCTTCCAGCAGCAGCGCCCCGGCCGCAGCGCCCTCGTCCAGCTCGATGGCATCCTCGATGGCGCCCAGTTCGATGGCGCCCAGTTCGATGGCAGCGAGTTCGATGGCGCCCAGCTCCATGGCGTCGTCGTCGATGGCGCCCAGTTCGATGGCGTCGTCGTCGGGCTCGGCCATGCCGTCGTCCATGTCGTCGAGTTCCGGGGGCGCCGCCACCACCACGGACGCCAAGACGGCCACGTCAGCGGCAGCCCTGGGTGGCATGGACGCACTCGTCGCCGCCGCCAACAAGGAGGGCGCGCTCAACGTCATCGCCCTCCCGCCGGAGTGGTCGGACTACAAGGACATCATCGCCGGATTCCAGAAGAAGTACCCGAACATCAAGCTCACCTCCCAGCAGCCGGACATCAGCTCGGCGGCCGAGATCCAGGCAGCGGACACCACCAAGGGCACCGACCAGGCGCCCGACGTCTTCGACCTCGGTGCGGCGGTGACGCTCAGCAGCCTCGACCACTTCGCGCCGTACAAGGTGGCCGCCTGGGAGGACATCCCGGCCGCGAACAAGGAGGCCACCGGCCTGTGGGTCAACGACTACACCGGCGTTATGACGATCGGCTACAACGCCGACACTCTGGGCAAGGACATGACCTCGATCGACGACCTCAAGGACCCGAGCCTCAAGGGCGCGGTCGCGCTCGACGGTGACCCGACAGCCGCCAACGAGGGTTTGCTCGCCGTGGTGTTCGCCGGCCTGGCCAAGGGCGGCTCGCTGGATGACATCTCCAAGGGCGTCGACTTCTTCAAGACGCTGAAGCAGGCCGGCACGCTGTCGACCGCGAAGGCGTCCCTGCAGCTGGTCACCGGTGGCAAGGTCAACGCCATCGTCGGCTGGTCGTTCAACCAACTGCCGATCACGGCCGCCGGCGGCGCCAACGGCTACACCTGGAAAACGTTCGTGCCGAAGGGGATCAACCTCGGTTCGTTCTACAACCAGACCATCAACAAGGACGCGCCGCACCCGGCGGCGGCTCGGCTGTGGGAGGAGTACCTCTACACCGCCGAGGCGCAGAACTTCTGGGTCAAGGGCGGCGCCGTCCCGGTGCTGTACTCCGCCATGCAGAAGGCGGGCACCGTCGACACCACGGCGGCCAAGAACCTGCCGGTGGTCGAGGGCGAGATCACCCAGATGAACGCCGACCAGACCACCAAGGCCAACGCTTATATCAAGGCCAACTGGACCAAGGCAATCTCCTGACCGCGCACCTGTCCGCTGCCGGGAAAGCGCTCACGTGAGCATCGAAACGGCACTGTCGCCGGCCGCCGCCCCTGCACCCCAGGGCGGCGGCCGGCGCCGTTCCTTCCGGTCGAACATGGGAGCCGCGCCGTTCCTGGTCTACACGGCGCTGTTCCTGCTCGTGCCCACCGTCATCGTGCTGATCGGCGCCTTCCAGGGTCGAGGCGGGTCGTTCTCGCTCGGTAACTTTCGCGAGCTGTTCACCTCGTCGCCGATTCTGCAGGCGCTCGGACGGTCCCTCGTGCTGTCGTTGGTGTCGGCGGCGATCGGTGCCGTCCTCGGCGCCGTGGTGGCCTACTTCCTGTCCACCGCCCCGCCCGGTGGTCTGCTGCGCAAACTGGTCACCTCGGCATCGTCGGTGCTGGCCCAGTTCTCGGGCGTGATGCTGGCCTTCGCCTTCATTTTCTCGTTCACCGGCCGCACCGGCCTGGTCAGCCGTTATCTCAACAGCTGGTTCGGCATACCGCTGGCCGATGTCAACTACTTCTCCACGCTCGTCGGCCTGATCATCGTCTACTCGTTCTTCCAGATCCCGCTGATGGTGATCATCTTCCTGCCTGCCGTCGACGGCATCCGGCCGCAGTGGCGGGAGGCGGCGGAATCGCTCGGCGGGTCCACCTGGGTGTTCTGGCGGCGGGTCGCAGGGCCGCTGCTCACGCCGTCGTTCCTGGGGTCGCTGCTGCTGCTGTTCGCCAACGCCTTCTCCGCCTTCGCCACCGCGGCTGCGCTGGTCGGACTGGGAGCACCGTTGATCACGCTGCAGATCAGCCAGGCGCTGACCTCCGAGACCGGCGCCGGCGCACCCAATCTCGCCAAGGCCGAGTCGTTGGTGATGGTGGTCATCGTGGCGGTCGTGATGGCCGGTTACTACGCCATCCAGAAGCGCTCCTCCCGGTGGCTCGGATGAGTGCGGGAACCGGCCAGGCCGGGCCGGCCGCGGCGCAGTTCGGCGACGACGACGAGCCGGACGTGACGGCGTCGGCGCGCAACCAGGTGATGATGGAGTACCCGCTCGCCGCGGAGATCCCCGCCGGGCCGGCCCCGCGCAAGCTGCGCGCCGCCGCGCAACGCAAGCAGGCCATCATCCGGCGCATCGTCTTGACCCTCATCGCGCTGTTCATGCTGCTGCCGTTGGTCGGCCTGTTCGACTTCTCGACGCGGTTGCTCAACGGCAAGCGGACCTGGCGTTCCTGGTCGACGGTCTTCCACTTCTCGCAGCTGACCGCCGCGGCCCCCGACCTGGTCGCCGGGTTCAAGATCACCATGGCGCTCTGCGTCGTCACCGCGATCCTGACGGTGGTGCTGCTGGTGCCGACGATGACCTGGATCCGGCTGCGGGCACCGCAGATGTCCAAGCTGGTCGAATTCCTCTGCCTGCTGCCGCTGACCATCCCCGCCATCGTGCTGGTGGTCGGGCTGGGTCCGATCTACCGGGGCATCGCCCACACCCTCTGGACCGGCAACATCTGGCTGTGCTTCATCTACGTCATCCTGGCGCTGCCGTACGCCTACCGTGCCATCGACACCGGGCTGGCCGCGATCGACGTGAAGACGCTGTCCGAGGCGGCCCGCAGTCTGGGTTCGTCCTGGGGCGGCGTGATGTGGCGCATCATCCTGCCCAACATCCGGGCGGCGGTACTAGGCGCCAGCTTCCTGACCATCGCCCTGGTGCTGGGCGAGTACACGGTCGCCTACCTGCTCAGCAAGAGCAACCTGTCGGTCGCGCTGTTCAACCTGGGACTCAGCGCCAGCGGCGATCCGCGGCTCACCGCCGCGGTGTCGCTGGTGCTGCTGCTGTTCGGATTCTTCGTCATGTTCGCGTTCAGCCTGATCGGCACCGCCCGACGTCAGAAAAAGGTCTCCTGATGATGCAACCGGCCACTGCGGTGGGGTCGACGCCGTCCGCCGGCAGCGGATCGACCCCCGTGCCCACCAGCACCAAGGGTGTCGGCGTGGAGCTGCGGGGACTGCGGCGTTCCTACGGCGACGTGCATGCGCTGGACGGGATGAGCCTGAACATGGCACCCGGCGAGCTGGTGGTGCTGCTCGGTCCGTCCGGCTGCGGCAAGACGACGGCACTGCGCGTGCTGGCCGGGCTGGAGGACGCCGATGCCGGGCAGGTGGTGGTGGGCGGCAAGGACGTGTCGTCGACCCCGACGTCCAAGCGGGACATGGGCATGGTGTTCCAGGCCTACTCGCTCTTCCCGCACATGACGGCGCGGGACAACGTGGCGTTCGGCCTGCAGCTGCGCGGGCAGGACGCCGCCACGCGTCACCGGCGCGCGGTCGAGTACCTCGAGTTGGTGGGCCTGGACAACCACGCCGGCCGGTACGCCCACCAGATGTCCGGTGGCCAGCAGCAGCGGGTCGCGCTGGCCCGGGCGTTGGCCATCCAGCCCAAGGTGCTGCTGCTCGACGAGCCGCTGTCCGCGCTCGATGCGAAGGTGCGGGTGCAGCTGCGCGACGAGATCCGGCGCATCCAGCTGGAAGTCGGCACCACGACGCTGTTCGTCACCCACGACCAGGAGGAAGCGCTCGCCGTCGCCGACCGGGTCGGGGTGATGCGGGCCGGCCGGATCGAGCAGATCGACAAGCCCGACGTCATCTACTCGGCGCCCACCACCGCGTTCGTCGCGGGATTCATCGGGCTGACCAACCGTGTCGTCGGAACCGCTGCAGGACATACGGTGTCGGTGCTCGGCAGCACCGTTCCGCTGCTACCCGGTTCGCCGACATCGGGTCAGGTGACGGCGCTGGTGCGGCCGGAGGCGCTGCGATTCACCGCTGCCACCGGCGGCGGCACGGCCACCGTGGTGGCCAGCAGCTTCCTGGGCGCGCACGGGCGGGTGCAGGCCCGGCTGGCCGACGGCGGGATCCTGCTGGCGCAGATGTCGGTGGCGGAGACGGTCGCCCTGCAGCCGGGCGATGCCGTCGACGTGACGGTCGCGCCGAGCCCGGTGCTGGCGACCGACTGAGTCCGGCCAGGGGAGGATGGGCCGATGACCACATCCGCTGCCGACGACGCCCTGCTCGACCTCGCTGTCCGGGCCGCCCGGGCGGCCGGTGCCGAGCTGATGTCCCGCTACCGGCACGTCGAGGGCCTGGACACCAAGTCGTCGATCACCGATCCGGTGTCCGATGCCGACCTGGCGTCGGAGGCGCTGATCGCGGCGATGCTGCTGGCCGAGCGGCCCGATGACGGACTGATCGGTGAGGAAGGTGCCTCGCGTCCGTCCGGTTCCGGCGTCACCTGGGTGATCGACCCGCTCGACGGCACCGTCAACTACCTCTACGAGCTGGACAACTTCTCGGTGAGCATCGCGGCCGAGGACGCCGAGGGCGGTGTGGCCGGCGCGGTGTTCGACCCGGTGATGAACCGGATGTACACCGCCGTCCGGGGCCAGGGGGCTTTCGTCGACGGAAGGCGGTTGCACGTCAACGACCCGGTGCCGATGGAGCGATCGCTGCTGGCGACGGGCTTCGGCTACAGCGCGCAGCGCCGGGCGATGCAGGCGTCGATCGTCGCCGCGCTGCTGCCGCAGATCCGGGACATCCGGCGGATCGGCTCGGCCGCGCTCAACCTCTGCGAGGTGGCCGGCGGACGGCTGGACGCCTTCTGGGAGGAGGGCGTCAATCACTGGGACGTCGCAGCCGGCGGTCTGATCGCGATGGAGGCCGGCGCGCTGATGTCCACCAGCGGTCTGACCGACGCCGCGACCGGCTGGCTGGTCGCCGGGCCGGCTCTGCATGCGGAGATGACCGCCGCGTTGGCAGCCATCGGGCCAGTCCGCTAGCCGTCGGCGGAGGCAACCGCTACCCGGCATCAGCCGGTCGGCTTCCGACCCGGCGGTGGTGCTGCTCGATGACCCGGCGGAAGTAATCGAACGACGCCCGCGGCCGGCGGTCGAGGGCGTCGGTCAGTCCCACCAGGCCGAAGTGGCGGGTGAAGCCCTCCGACCCCTCCCACGCGTCGGTGAGACCGCGATGGAAGTAACCCCGCACGTCCACGCCGGCCGCCGCCGCCGCGTCGACGGCCTGCAGGTGGTCCCGCAGGTAGCCGATCCGGTCGTCATCGGGCAGCCGGTCGTTCCCCGGACCGCCGGCGGCGGCCGAGCCTCCGCCGGCCCGCCCGGCGCCTTCGCCACCCCGCCGGTCGCTGTAGGCCGCCCCGTTCTCGGTCACCACCAGCGGTGGCAGCCGGCGGTACCGCCGGGCCAGTCCGGTCAGCACCGACGTCAGCGACGACGCCTGCACCGGCCAGTCGTCCTCGGTGACCGGTAGGCCTGGGGTCTCGACGAGGGCGAACGGGATGGTCGAGTTGTCCGGGGCGGCGGCGACCGTCGTCGGGTGGAAGTAGTTGACCCCGTAGAAGTCGAGCGGCGCGGAGATCGCAGACAGGTCGTCGGACCGGACCAGCCCGGGCGCGTCGAACATCGGCTCGAGCAGCCGGGGGTAACGGCCGGTGAGCAGGGGATCGGCAAACTGCCGGTTGGCGTAGGCGTCGAACACCGCAGCCGCCCGGCGGTCGGCGACCGACAGGCTCGCCGGGAACACCACCGTGTGCAGGTTGGCGATCCCGACACATCCCTGACCGCTCAGCGCCTCTCGCATCCGCGCGTGCCCGAGCAGCAGGTGGTGGCTGACGGCGGCGGCGCCGTCGAGCAGCGTCAGTCCCGGGGCGTCGACGCCCAGAGCATGTCCG
>CAXSEW010000007.1:0-23889 GCA_964236185.1 uncultured Nakamurella sp.
GACTTCGACTTGATCGAAATCAATGAGGCGTTCGCCGCGCAGGTTTTGGCTTGCACCACGCAATGGGGCCTCGGTGATGCAGATTTCGGTCGCATCAACGTCAACGGCTCCGGGATTTCCCTGGGTCACCCGGTCGGCGCGACGGGCGCACGCATCATCTGCTCATCGCTACACGAACTCGACCGGCGGCAAGGGCGCCGAGTTCTGATCACAATGTGTATCGGTGGCGGGCAGGGTCTTGCTGCCGCGTTCGAACGAATCAGCTCCTGACACCACGACACGAACTTCACGACCGCGAAGGATCAAGCATGAAGCCGGTTGTCTACGCACCAACGCAGACCCGAGGGCCGTTGACGCACGGTGCCGCGGTGCCCAGCCAGTCCACGGTGCCCGACTCCGAAACGCTTGTCTGAGATGGCGCTCGCCTACAACTCGGATCAGCAGATGTTCCGGCTGTCGGTGTCGGACGCGCTGAAGCGCTCGTGTGCTGTCTCGACGCTGCGCGATTGGCACAACGTCGTCGTCAATGATGACCGAGTGCGCGCTGGGGTCGCCGGACGACTCGACCTGCTGCCGATGACTGTTCCCGAGGCACACGGCGGCGGCGGGTTCGCGTTCGCCGACATCGCTGCGGGAATCGAGCAGTTCGGCGCCGGCCTACTGCCCGGATCCACCTCCCCGACGCTGACCGCTGTCCTTGCCCTCGTCTTCGGCGTATCCGGCGAGGAGGCGACGACGGCCGCTGCGGAATTGGCGCTGGGCGGACGCGCTGCCGTATCGGCGTGCGCGACCCAGGTACGGGCCGACGCACAAGACAACGGGTGCTTCGCACTGACCGGTCGACTGCCCGTTGTCGACGGCGGAACACACGCGACGCACGTGCTTTGCTCAGCTAACACCTCCGACGGCGTCGGGGTGTTCCTGGTCGATACCACCGCTCCGAGCGTGACCCGCCAAGCTTTGACGACGCTGGACACCACCCGCGACGCCTGTGCGTTTGCCTTCGATGCCACTGCTGCGCAACAGCTGCATCGCCCGGACGGCCGCGGGTCGCTCCGCGTGCGCGCGGTGGCTGCGCTCGTTTCCTCGCTCGAGTGCGTGGGCGCGATGGACGCGCTCATGACGATGGCGACCTCCTATGCAAAGGAACGGTTTCAGTTCGGGCGCCAGATCGGCTCGTACCAGGCGGTCAAACACCGACTCGTCACCATGCAGGTCGAGCTGGAACTGGCGCGCGCGGCCACCATGGGCGCTGTGGAGCAGGTGGATCGCGAAGACGCCGACCTGTTCGTGTCGGCGGCCTCCGCTTCGAAGGCGGTCTGCGCGGTCGCCGGACCGTTCATCGCCCAAGAAGCGATCGGGGTGTTCGGTGGAATCGGATACTCCTGGGAACACGACGCCCACCTCTACTTCCGCCGGTTGAACTACTTGTCGGTCGTGCACGGCGGGGCAGCCGAACACCTGGACACAGTGGTTGATGAACTGACGCGAAAGACCAGGAGCAATCGATGACCGAAGAACCAAACGCCGAGACCGTCGAGCAGTTCCGCCTGCGAGCGCTCGCACTCCTCCCCGAGATCGCCAAACCTGCGTCTGCAGGGGCGGGGCCGGCAGCAGCCGGCGGGGTGGGCTCCAGCCGTTTCGATGACCTCGAGCACAAGCAGTGGCAGCAGAGGCAGTTGCAGATCGCTGGCTTCGCCGGAATCACCGTTCCCGTCGAGTACGGCGGCTCGGGCCTGGACCACGAGTACGCCGTGGCGTTCTCCGATGCCGCCGCCAGGTTCGTGTTGCCCAACAAAACATTCGGCGTGGGCGTCGGTCTCGTCGCACCGCTGCTGCTGGCAATGGGAAGCGACGCTCAGAAGCAGGGGCATGTCCGGCGGATCCTCGCGGGCGAGGAGATGTGGTGTCAGTTGTTCTCCGAGCCCGAAGCTGGATCTGACCTCGCCGGCCTGCGTACGACTGCGACCAAGGTCGACGGAGGTTGGCGTATCCGCGGGCAGAAAGTATGGACCACCGGCGCGCACGTTGCCGACTTCGGATTGTTGATCGGCCGTACCGATCCCACCGTCGCAAAGCATGCCGGCCTTTCGGCGTTCATCATCGACATGCATCAGGACGCTGTCACGCCTCGACCGCTACGGCAGATGACCGGGCACGCCGAATTCAACGAGGTGTTCCTTGACAACGCTTCGGTGCCTGACGATGCGATCATCGGGGCGCCCGGCGACGGCTGGCGGGCCGTCCAGATCGTGTTGAGCAACGAACGGACGAACATCGGTACCGGCGGCAAAACGCGCAGCGTGACCACGGCCCCCGCCGCACTCATGGCCGTTGCGGGTGAGCGACTCGTCGAGGACGCCGAAGTGCGTCGCAGCATTGCCAGGCTGCACGTCCGCCAGCAGGCCATCGAGCTGTTCGGCCGGTGGGTGGGCGAGCAGCCGGGCCTGAGCACGGCTTACGCATCGATCGGCAAGCTGGCGGCAGCCCGCCAGGCCAAGGATTGCGCTCAACTAGCGGTGGCTTTGGTCGGGCCCACAGCCGTGGCCTGGGACGATGAGGACGCGGGAGCCGACCGGTGGGCTTACGCCCTTCTCAACTCACCCGCCAACGCCATCGCCGGCGGAACCGACGAGATCCAACGGAACATCGTCGGCGAAAGACTTCTTGGCCTGCCCCGCGAACCGTCGACCTCAAGCAAGATCCCCTTCAACGAGATCCGGTTCTCGCGAACGCCCTGACCGGCGCGGTGCCCGTCATCCCCTCGGGCAGGCCTCTGTGAAAGCGCCCCGTCCCTGCGCAACTGCGCGGGACCCAGTGTGAGAGACGGCGGACCAAGCCGCGCTGACGCCGGGGTCGTCAGGGACGGTCGGACACGCGGGCGACCATCGCTTCCCCCAGCCAGGATCTGTCCCAGCGTATGGGTGACGCGGCGACCGGAACAAGCCCAATACCAGGTTGGTCGACAAGCTGCAGTAACGGCGGCCCATCCCCTTCATCGGCGAGTTCCCCGGCACACGCGTCCGCGGTCGTCGCGAAAAAAGACCACGGAAGGGACGCGCTGTCGAGCGCCTGTCGCACCTCGGCAACCTCACGCGAGAGAAACCACGACTGCAGCACCCCGTTGATCGCAGCGCGATTGCCAAAGCGCCCGCCCGTCGTGGCGAAGTCGCAACCCAGTGCGCTCTCCAGTGCGGCCATCACGGACGCAAGGCCGGTGGCGTCGAGCAAGCCCGCCCAATGCCGCCCCGTTACAACCACAACCATGATTCGGCGTCCGTCCCGCACTTCGAAGTCGCCGCCGATCAACCCGAAGACGCCGTTACCGTACTTCGGGCGCTCTGTGCCGGTCAGCCGGGACTCGGCGAAAAAGCCGAGATTGCCCATGGTCGCCATGGCCACGTCGCGTAATGCGATCTCGAGGCGCTGCCCCGACGCACCGGCACGTCGACGGCGGTCCGCGGCAAGGATGGCGACCGCCGCGTGCAATGCGCAGGCGACATCCCAGGCCGGCAGCACCTGATTGACTGGTCCGAGATGGGTCGGTGGCCCGGTCACCGCAGCGATGCCGCATTCGGCGTTCACCGTGTAGTCCACCGCGGACGACCCGTCCCGCTTGCCCTGGATGAGCACGTGGATGAGATCGGCCCGCGCGGTGCGAAGTTCGTCGTAGCCGAGCCGGGGTTGGCCCACCGCATTGCTGACGACGATGCCCCCGCCCGGACCGGAGTCCGCGATGATCGCCTTGAGCGCCCGCAACCCGCTCTCGGTCGACGAATCGAGCGCGATGATGTCCTTACCGCGGTTGAGATTCGACCAGTACAGACTCTCGCCCGTCGGCGCCAGCGGCCAACGGCGGGTGTCCGCCCGCCCGCCGGACGGGTCGATGCGGATGACCTCGGCGCCCAGCTGCGCGAGCGTCAAGGTGCACAGCGGTCCGGCCACGAACGTGGACATATCGAAGATCTTCAGGCCGTCGAGCGGCAGGAGCGCGGTCACAAGTCAGTCACTCATCTCTAGCTGTGATCATCGGCGATGACGTCCACGAAGAGCGTCGACCGATGCGTGTGGCCGGAATGGATGGTCAGCCGCGTGAGGAGTAGAAGATCATCGTCCGCTGAAACGAAAGGATCCGCGACGTGCGGGAAATTGCTCGCCGCAACGTCCAGCCGAAGTCTGCCGCCGGCGGGCACGACGACCGCGGTGTGGCCCACGGTGAACACGACCGGGTAGACCCGTCCCGGCTCAACGGCCATCGGCACTTCGTCCCCATGGCGATGCGAGAGCTGTTGAACACCATCGACAACGCCCCACGCCTTACCGTCCGGCATCATGATGACCAGCTTCGCGGTGACGTTGGCGTCTGGTCGGTCACAGGAGACGGCCAGGCGAATTCGTACTCGGCCGATGATCTGCATCGGCACGGTGAGGGGTGCGCTGTGGTAGCGGAGGATGTCTGGACGATCATTGGCGGCCCGCTGGTCGCGGGGGCCGGCGTTCAGAGCCAGATGTCGCCCGTGCAGGAACGTCCCGCCGCCCAAGGTCGGTACCGGATCAACCGGATCGTGGGTGATCACCCGACGACCGGGCGCTACACCGGCATCCACGGACAAGGATCCCGATTCACTTCCCAGCTCCAGCTCCAGCGGCGTTGCCGCCGTCGGCGGCCATGCATCAAAATGGCGCCACTCGTTCGAACCCATGACGAACGCCAGCACAGAAGGGTCTTCACCGGCGCCGTTCGCCTGGCCGCGCACGACATGGTCG
The DNA here is from genome assembly GCA_964236185.1 of uncultured Nakamurella sp. GTDB lineage: Bacteria > Actinomycetota > Actinomycetes > Mycobacteriales > Nakamurellaceae > Nakamurella. Next base: position 4,768 of record CAXSEW010000007.1, read on the forward strand.
AACCAGCGCAGTTGCAAGCCGGTGAGGTCGATGGCTTGTGCAGTCGAGCCCGGTCCGAAGTCGACGTCGGCGAAGGTGCCCGCGAATTGGCCGTGCGTCCAAGGCCCGACGACGAGTCGCGTCTTCGTCCGAACAGCCGGCGTCGGGCCGGCTGAGCGCAGCCTCGTGAAGCCGTCGATGGCGCCGCGGGCGAAGACGTCGAACCAACCGGCGATGACGAACGCCGGCGCCCTGATCTGCGCGAGATTCTCTCGGGGTGACATGGACACCCAATACTCGTCGCGGTTGGGATGCTCGTTCCAGGCGCGTAGGAACGGCGCGGCCTCGTCTGCGTACGGCGCGAAGTCGATGCGGCCGGGAGGGGTCAGCGCGGCCTGCAATTCGGCTCGGACGTCCGCTTTCGACGCGGCTACCTGTGCGCGCTGGGCAAGCCCTGCCCACAGACTCTCGTAGACCCAGTTCGCGTGGAACCCGAGTCGCCTCGCACCGCCGTCCCGCAGCCAACCGTCGTAGAAGTCGTCAGGCGTCGTCGCGGGTGCCAGTGCGCGAAGGCTGGGGTGGCCGCCGATAGCCGCCAACCACTGAACTGCGCCAGGGTATGAGCCGCCGACCATGGCGACGGCTCCGTCGGACCACGCCTGGTCCGTGATCCAAGTCAGCGTGTCATATCCGTCGCTCGTCTCGTGTCGGAAGGGGTCGAACGAGCCGTTGGACCCGCCGCGGCCGCGGACGTCCTGCACGACGACGTTCCAGCCGGCTCGGACAGCACGCGGCAGATCGAAGGAGTAGTTGAGATGGTCTGTGAGCGACTTGCCGTATGGCGTGCGTTGCACGAGGGTCGGGGCGGCACCGACGGGCACCGGGCGAAAGACATCGGCGACCAGCACAACCCCGTCGCGCATTCGCACCGACACGTCGAAGTCGATCAGCGCTCCCGCGCCGGTTTCGGCTGCTGCCATGCTCCTAGACCGGTTCATCAACCGTTTGCCTGACCGTGGCGATCTCGAACCCGCGGTAGCCGTCGTCGGCTATTTCGTCACAGATTCGGCGGAACACCGCGATACCAGGAACGTAGGGCAGAAACACTCGAGGTTTGCCGGCCACGTTCGCTCCGCTGTACCAGGACGTGCCCTGGGAGATCAACGATCGGCTGGCAGCTTCGGACACGTGCGCCATCCATTGCTGTTGGGCGTCCTCGCTGGCCTGCATGGTGTCGGCTCCGCGGCTTCTCAACCCGGCCAGCGCGGTGGCTATCCACTCGACGTGTTGTTCGATGCAGACGACGACGTTGCCCAGTACCGACGGGCTGCCGGGGCCGGTGATCAAGAACATGTTGGGGAAGCCGGCGACCTGGACGCCGAGGTAGGACGCCGCGCCGTCGGCCCACGCTGTGCGCAGCGACAGGTCTTGGCTGCCTCGTACGTCCATGCGCAGCAGCGGGCCGGTGAACGCGTCAAAGCCGGTCGCGTAGATGATGACGTCGACGTCGTAGTGACCCTCGGCAGTAGCGATTCCGGTTGGGGTTACTGCGGCGATGGGCGAGGACATCAGATTGACGAGCGTCACGTTCGGTCGATTGAACGTGTCCAGGTACTTCGTCCCGACCGGTGTGCGCTTGGCCCCGAACGGAAAGCCTCTCGGCGTCAACAGGTCCGCAGTCTGCGGGTCGCGAACCACGTCTCTGATCTTGTTCCGAACGAAGTCGGCGACGTAGTCGTTGGCCGCCTGGTTGGTGCCGACATCGTTGAAGGTATTGGTCAGACACCCCAGACCGCCGAGCTCCCAACCCTGCTCGAGCCGGGCCAGGCGTTCCTCGTCGGATACCTCGAGTGCCGAGTGGGCCGGCGCATCGACAGGGATACCGCCGCGGGTGTTTCGTGCGCGCGCGCGCCAGTTCGGGTAGTCGCCCTTGATGGATTCGACGTATTGGGCGGTCAGCGGGTGATTCTGCGCCTGGAGGATGAAATTAGCCGTGCGTTGCAAGACGAAGACCTGCTCGGCCACCTCGGCGACCTGAGGGGTGCACTGTACGCCCGAAGAACCTGTCCCGATGATGGCAACTTTCTTCCCAGCCAGGTCGACGGGCTGCTGTGGCCAACTTGAGGTGTGGTAACTGGCACCACGGAACTCGTCGATCCCGGCGATGTCCGGCCGCTTGGCGTCCGACAGGCACCCGGTGGCCATGATGCAGAACTGCGCCTGGTAGTTCTCGCCGGTATGGGTGGTGACCGACCACGACGCCGACTCTTCGCCGTAGACGGCCGAAATGATTTGCGTGTTCAGGCTGATGTCTTCGCGCAAGTCGAAGCGATCGGCGACGTGATCGAGGTAGCGCAGAATTTCCGGCTGCGAAGCGCAACGTTCGGTCCACACCCACTCTTGATCGAGTTCGGCGTCGAAGGAGTAGGAGTAGAAGACGCTGTCCGCGTCACAACGTGCTCCTGGATACCGGTTCCAGTACCACGTGCCCCCCACGCCACCGCCTGCTTCGAACAGTCGTGTCCGCAGGCCCAGCTGACGACAGCGATGCAGCATGTAAAGGCCAGCGAACCCGGCCCCAACGATCACAGCGTCCAGCATGTCGCCGCCCCGCGCCTGGCCGAAGCCCACCGTCAAGCCCTGGTTTCGATCCTCGTCCGGCAACGCCTGATCCTTTCTTCCAGCACCGCAGCGGAATCCCGATCAACTCGGCGGAGGTGCCCTGAACCTCGCGTGATGCACCGCCGATGACGACACGGTCGGCGCAGCACCGACCCCATCGAAGTGGACCTCCCATTCAATGTATACCGTAATGTACTGAGCGAATGTCATCGGCGAGACGCTCCCCTTCGTGTCCCGGCCACCCTCTGTACGCATCGGTGTGCAACTGCATACAATGCGGAGATGGACCCGACCGCGATCGTCACTGGCGCGGCCGGCGGCATCGGTCAGGCAATCGCGATGGTGCTGGCGAAGTCGGGTATGCCGGTCGCACTGGTCGATCGTGACGCCGATGCGCTCGAGCGCGCCACCAGTGCCTTGGCCTCGGAAGGTCATCGGGTTAGCTCCTGGTGCTGCGACATCGACCAGTCGGCTGCTGTCGATCGCACGGTCGGTAAGATTGCTGCTGACTTCGGACCGCCGCTGGTCCTGATCAACAACGCCGGGGTCATGCGGGACGCTGCGGTTCAGGACATGACTGACGATGAATGGCAGGATGTGTTGCACACAAACGTTTCCGGCTCCTTCTTCACGACTCGCGCCGTCGTTCCACACATGCTTCATGCGAACATTGGACGAATCGTCTTGATATCGTCTCGTGCGGCACTGGGCAATTCCAATCGCGTCAACTATTCGTCCGCGAAGGCCGCGCTACAAGGCATGACCCGCGCGCTGGCGTGGGAGCTCGGTGCTCACGGCATCACCGTGAATTGTGTCGCGCCGGGTCACATCACCACCGCGATGACCCAGGGCATGGCCGCCCGCGCCGGGCTGTCCTACGAACGATATAGATCTTCCGCCGCTGAGGACTCATCGATGCACCGAGTAGGCACGCCCGAGGATGTAGCGCAGGCCGTTGCCTACTTCGCATCGCCCGGCGCCGCGTATACCACGGGACAGATCTTGTACGTCGCGGGCAAGCCAACGGTGTGAGCGGCACACTCGTCGAGTGGGTAGGTGTTGCGATTGCCCAGCTAGCTACCACTACAACAAAGGAGCACGGCTATGTACCCCGGTAAACAGGTCAAGCAACGGGCTGAACAGGCGGCGTTCATCATGGCCTCGACTGGTGAGGTGGTCAGGTACGCCGAACTCGAGGCCAGGTCCAACCGGCTGGCGCACCTGCTTCGTGCGCATGGCCTGCACCGCCTGGACCATTACTCGGTGTTCATGGAGAACAACAACCGCTACCTCGAGGCCTGCGCCGCCGGCGAGCGTTCAGGGCTCTATTACACGTGCATCAACTCCTACCTTTCGGCCACCGAGCTCGCCTACATCCTCAACAACAGCGAGTCCAAGATCTTGATCACCTCCCGGGCGTGCTACGAGGTTGCCCGCGAAGCAGTACGCGACTGCCCGGGTATCACCTTCTGCCTGATCGTCGATGGCGACACCGGCGACCACCAGTTCGTGCCGCTGGATGAGGCAACGAAGGGATTCCCTGACACACCGGTCGATGACGAGTCGCTGGGTACGGCCATGCTGTACTCATCGGGTACGACAGGCAGCCCGAAAGGTATCTTGCGGGTACTGCCCGATCAGCCCCCGGCCGAGCTACCGGAGATGTTCGCTTCCATTCTTGACAGATGGCGGTACCGCGACGGCCTGATCTACTTATCACCCGCGCCGCTGTATCACGCGGCGCCGCAACGCGCGGTGAACCTGACCATTCGCAGTGGTGGTACGGCGATCATCATGGAAAAATTCGATGCCGAACGCTATTTGCAGCTCGTTGAGAAATACCACGTCACCCACAGTCAGCTCGTCCCCACCATGTTCAGCCGGATGTTGAAGTTGCCGGAAGCAACCCGGTCACGCTACGACGTGTCTTCGTTGGAGGTCGCTGTACACGCCGCCGCGCCGTGCCCGGTCTCGGTCAAACAGCAGATGATCAAGTGGTGGGGTCCCATTCTGCTGGAGTATTACGGCAGCAGCGAGGGAGTCGGCTCGACCCTGTGCGACAGTTACGAATACCTCGCTCATCCGGGCACCGTCGGCAAGATGGTGCAGGGCAAGCTGCACGTCCTCGACGAACTGATGCGGCCGGTCGCCGCCGGGACACCCGGCACTTTGTGGTTCGAGGCGTCCGACGTTTTCCAATACTTCAAGAACGAGAAGAAGACAGCGGAATCCACCTCGCCGGACGGAAGCCTGGTGACGGTCGGCGACATCGGCTACCTCGACGACGAGGGGTATCTTTACCTCACCGACCGAGCAGCTTTCACCATCGTCTCCGGCGGCGTCAACATATATCCGCAGGAATGCGAGAATTTGCTGATCACGCATCCGAAGGTCGCGGACGCCGCCGTTTTCGGAGTGCCCAACGAAGATCTGGGCGAAGAGGTGAAGGGCGTGGTACAGCTCATGCCGGAAATCGATCCGAGCCCCGAGGTGGAAGCTGAGCTGATCAGTTTCTGCCGCGCGCACCTGGCGCACCTCAAGTGCCCTCGAACGATCGACTTCGATCCCGAACTTCCTAGGCTGCCCACCGGCAAACTTTACAAGCGTTCACTCAAAGATCGTTACTGGGGACAAAAGGCCAGCCGGATCCTGTAGCGCCGAAACCGCGACAGGCCACAGCCGATAAACGTTGAATCCGTCGAACAGCACAAGTGTGTTGTAACAACAGGTGTACCAAGCATTAAGGAGGAATCTTATGAGTACTCGTCGAGTGGTGACAGGTTACGACGCGGACGGTCAATCTGTTTTTACTTCCGATGAGCTGGTGGAGCCGATCACGGTCGCGCTGCGACCGGAAGCCGAATTTCTCAAAGTATGGGGAAGTGATGTAGTACCGACGTTTCCCAATGACGGGCAACCACCGGGCTTGCAGAACTTCTTTCCCCCGATCGGCGGCTCCCGGTTCTGGATCCTCACCATGCCGCCGAGCTCCCGAACCGTGCTGCCGCCGCATCTGGATCAGGCGGCCGCGTTCGAGGAGTACGAGCAGAAGTTGCCTGGAATCCTCAATCAGATGCAGGACGCCGGTATGCATGCCACCGCCACAGCCGACTTCGAGATCGTGCTGTCCGGTGAGATCGTCCTGGAACTTGACAACGGGCTCGAGAAACTACTCCGCGCGGGCGACACGGTCGTGCAGAACGGCACGAGGCACCGGTGGCACAACCGCTCCGATGAGCCCGCCACCTTTGTCGTTTTCTTGGTAGGGGCTCATGTGAATGGCTGATCTATGCCCATTGCGGAAGGCCGAGGCGCCGGTGTGGCGCCTCGGCCTTCTGCTCAGACCAGGTCGCCGCCGGCGGCCGCGGCCGTTGTGCCGTCCCGCTTGTACGCCTTGATGACGTTCGAACCGACTCGCCATTTGTGAACCTCGTCCGGTCCGTCCACGACCCGCTTCGTCCGCGCGTCGACATACCACTGTGCCAGCGGCGTGTCCATGGAGATACCCAGAGCCCCGTGCAACTGCAACGACGTGTCAACGACGTTATGCAGCATGCGCGCGATGTAGTTCTTGGCAATCGAGTTCTCCTGGGTGATGTCCAGGTCATTCTCCATCTTGTACGCAAGATGGAGAACCATCAGTCGGGCAACGTACAACTGCTCGGCGCAATCCGCGAGCATCCATTGCACCCCTTGCCGATCCGACAGCAGCTTGCCGAAGGTACTCCGTTCGGTCACCCGCGCGGCCGCGAGATCCAACGCTGCCTGAGCTTTGGCGATGCTGTACATGCCGTGCCTCAACCGACCGTAACCGAGGCGGAACTGTCCCATCGCGAAACCTTCCCCGCGACCTCCCAGCAGGTTATCCTGAGGTATACGCAGGTTTTCGATGGCCACCTCCGCATGACCGCCGCCCCGGTTCTCACCGGGGTAGTTTTTCATGAAAGGCTCAGTCATCGTCGGGATGTCTCGAATAATTCTATATCCCGGGTTCGGAAGATCCACCAGGAACGTCGAGAACTGCTTGTGCCGAGGACCATCGGTGTCTGTTCTGGCCATGATCAGCGCGAGTTGGGAGATGCTGGCCGACGAGCTGTACCACTTCTCTCCGTTGAGCACCCACTGTCCGTCTTCCAGCACAGCACTGGTCCGCATCGCGGTGGCGTCCGCGCCGGCGGCACGCTCGGTCATGGAGAAGCACAAGCGAATCTTTCCCGCCGCTAAAGGGCGAAGGTACTGCTCCTTCTGCTGATCAGTGCCGAATTTGAGCAGCGTCAGCATGGTGGCATCCTGCGGACCAGCGGTGTTCAGCGCCCAAGCCGCGAGCGAGGTGAACGACCGCCCAAGTTCGACCTGCACGATCGCGTTGGCCAGATGCCCAAGGCCCATGCCGCCCCACTCCGGGGGCAGGAACGGGCACCAGAGCTCGGCAGCCCGGGCCTGTTCCTGGAGATCGGCGACGATGTCGAACCACGGGCGGCTACCGATACTAACTTCGGCAGGGAGAACGACGTCGTCAACGAATTTCGCCACTCGGTGACGAACGTCTTTGACGTCTTCGGGAAGTTCGAAATCGATCATGTCACTGCTCCTTCATCTGTCGCCACTGGTGCTATTGCTGTCGTGATTCTGGCTATTCCGGCTCACGGTGGATGGAGGGGTCTCAGCCCCGGACAGCGTCCGCGAACGCCGCTAATTCGCGCCCGATGTCCGGGCCCGCCGGTTGGTAGGCGATCTCCGTCGCGCCGCGACTTTCCGCGGCGGCCGACCAATCCCGCCAACCTTGCACCGACAGTGCGGCGCCCCTGGACACCAACAGCTCGCCGGATATGAAAGGCCGATCCCGCTCGGACACTTCGACCAGGTGCCCGGCGTGCAAGGCGAGGTGCCGCATCTCTGGCGGCACATCGTCGTACGCCGCACGCCAACCGTCCGCATCGAGATTCAGCTCCCGATGGTGCTCGGCGGCGTAATGCATCGCTACCCCCGCAGTATGCCCGGCGGCCGCTAATACTCGTTCACCGCCCGGGTCTTCACCTTCGTCCAAGACGGTGCCCATGGTCAGCTGGATACTGCAGGGGAAGCCAGTGATCGCCGGGCCACCGGTGATGACACCGTCGGCGTGTTCGCGGGCAACAGCAACGCCTTTCGGGCCGCTGGCACCGATGAGGAACGACACATCGATCGGACGGGTCGGCGCAAATCCGACCGGATGAATCATCTGGATCATGGCGTCGTCCCACTCGACGGCCTCACCGAGCAACAAAGCACGCACGACCTGCAGATAACGAGCTACGTACGACCAGGGAAGCGGGCGCTTGCCCATAGCCAGGCGACCGGTGAACCCGGACCCCACAGCCACCGTCACCCGCTCAGCGCCGGCCAGAGATACCAGCGTCCCGATGGCCGAAGCCGTGACCAGCGGATGGCGCAGGCTGGGGATCAACACGCCCGGGCCCAACCCGATCCTGCTGGTGCGCTCCGCGGCCCGGCAGAGCTGCACCCAGACGTCCGGGTACAGCGCCGGCGAGTCATAAAAGAATGCCCGCTCATAACCCAGGTCCTCGGCGATCCGGGCGTGCTCGTGCGACTGCATCGATGTGGCAAAAGCGCACGACAGTCGGAGTGTCAAAGCTGTGGTCTCCTTCGGGCGGGAATGAGGCTGAGAAAACCTGTGGGCGTGAGCGAACCGGTCAACGTCCCTTCCAGACGGGGGCTCGCTTCGCGGCAAACGCCGCCGCGCCCTCTCGGGCGTCCTCGCTGTCAAACACTGGTTGCGACAGCTCGGACTGCCGCTGCCAACCCTCCCGGAACGTCCAGTCGCTGCTGCCGCGCGCGATGGCTTTTGTGGCGGCGACCGCGAGCGGTCCATTCGCGGCGATGACACCGGCCAGTTCCAGGGCACCGGCCAGCGCACCTCCATCAGGTGTAAGCCTGTTGACCAACCCGATCTCGGCAGCGCGCGGTGCGGCCAACGGCTCGCCGGTCAACAACAGCTCCATCGCAAGCCCGATGGGCAACCGGCGAGGGAGCAGCAATGCGGCGCCTCCGGCGGCGACCATGGAGCGCCGAACCTCCGGGACGCCGAAGCGTGCAGTTTCGGCAGCCACGATCAGGTCGCATGCCAGTAGGAGCTCGAACCCGCCGGCCAGAGCCCAACCTTCCACAGCGCCGACGAGCGGTTTGCGCGGCGGGGTGGTGGTAATGCCGCACAGGCCGCGACCTTCGATCGAAGGTCGCTCGCCGCGCATGAACGCCTTGAGGTCCATGCCCGCGGAAAAAACACCGCCGGCACCGGTGAGCACACCGACCCGCAGCTCGTCGACCGCGTCAAGCTCGTCGACCGCTGCAGCGACGCCCAGCGCGACCGCCCGGTTGAGTGCGTTCTTGACCTCGGGACGGTTCATCGTGATGATCTGTACGCCGTCGCGCCGCTCGACCAGCACCTCGTCCGCCACTCAATGCCCCTTCCGATGTTGGTACGCGTCGCGCTACTTGCTCGATAATTAGCTCTGGATTGCGGCGCCGCTTCGCAGCAGCGCATCCACTTCTCCGGCGGGTATCCCCCACGCCGTCAATACCTGGGTCGTGTCCGCCCCAAGTGAACGCGGCGCGCAACGCACGGCAGCGGGCGTACGGGAAAAGCGTGGCGCCGGGTTCGGCTGCGGCGCCCCCGAGCCGTCGGAAAAAGTGCCGCGAGCCGCCATGTGTGGGTGCAGAGCCGCCTCCGTCAGGCCAAGCACAGGCGTCACGCACGCGTCAAAGCCGTCGAAGACCGTAGCCCACTCATCCCGCGTTCGGGTCGCAATTCGCTCGGCGATGATGCGGCGGTGCTCGGGCCACCGAGCCCGGTCGTGCTGGGCGCCGGGCAACGCACTCTCCAGATCGAACCCCCGCAGCATCTGCGCATAAAACTGCGGCTCCATCGCACCGACCGCAATGTGCTTTCCGTCGGAACAGGCATACGTGCCGTAGAACGGCGCGCCCCCGTCGAGCAGATTGGACTGCCGCTGATCGATCCAGCGCCCGACTGCCAACATCCCGTACGTCATCGTCATCAAAGAACTGGCGCCGTCGACCATCGCGGCGTCGATGACCTGCCCGAGGCCGCTGTCGGCCCGCTCCAGCAGGGCCGCGAGGATACCCACCAGCAGGAACATCGACCCCCCACCGAAATCTGCGCAGATGTTGAGCGGTGGCACCGGTTGCTCTGGAGTGCCGATGGCATGCAGAGCCCCGGTGAGGCTCAGGAAATTGATGTCATGGCCGCCGGTATGCGCCAACGGACCATCCTGACCCCAACCGGTCATCCGCGCATACACCAGCCGTGGGTTACGCCCACGGCAGTCGTCTGGGCCCAGACCCAGTCGCTCGGTCACGCCAGGACGCAGACCTTCGACCAGTACGTCTGCGGAGTCGACCAGCCGAAGCAGCACCTCGCGACCCTCTGCGTTCTTCAGATCGACGACAATGCTCGGGCGGCTGCGGTTGACGAACTGCTGATCGGCCGGAGTAGGAGATGGGCCGCCGCCCGGACGGTCGATTTTGATCACATCTGCACCCAGCTCGGCGAGCAACATGCACGCGTAGGGGCCTGGACCCGTCCCGGCGAGCTCGACAACGCGGAGGCCCGCCAACGGCCCAGAGGGAGGTGATGAGTACATGCAGGTCAACCCGCCAACTCGACCAGGGTGGCATTGGCCGTGCCGCCGGCCTCGCACATGGTTTGCAAGCCATAACGAATGCTGTTGTCGCGCATATGGTGAATCATGCGCGTCATCAGAACTGCGCCCGACCCGCCGAGCGGGTGGCCCACGGCAATCGCGCCACCCAACGGGTTCAGCTTGGCGGGATCGGCGCCGGTTTCGGCCAGCCAGGCCAGTGGCACCGGCGCGAACGCCTCGTTAACCTCGTAGACACCCACCTCGGACAACGCGACCTTCGACCGCTTCAACACGTTTTCCGTAGCCGGGATCGGACCGGTGAGCATCATGACCGGGTCCGAACCCACCACCGTGCCGGTGTGGTAGCGAACAATCGGTGTCAACCCCAGCTGCTCGGCTTTCTCCGCCGACATGACCAGCAGAGCCGCGGCTCCGTCGGAGATCTGGGAGGAGTTGCCGGCGTGTATAACACCGCCGTCCTTGAACGAGGGCTTCAGCTTGGCCAGCGTCTTCGGGCTCGTGCCCCGCCGGATGCCCTCGTCAGCGGTGAAAATGCCGCCGTCGGTCGGGACCGCGACGATCTGCGAGTCGAAGGCTCCGGCGTCCTGCCCTGCGGCGGCGAGCTCGTGGGATCGGCCGGAAAACTCATCTAGTTGCTGCCGGGAAAGACCCCAATTCTCCGCGATCAGCTCGGCACCGATACCTTGGTTGAACGGGACATCATCGTAACGGGCCAACACCCTCGGGCCGTAGGGAACCCCGATGGTACGGGCCGCGCCCATCGGCACCCGGCTCATCGTCTCCACACCGCCAGCGACGACGACCTCCTGTTGGCCCGACATGATCGCATACGCGGCGTAGTCCAGAGATTGCTGGCTAGAGCCGCAGGCCCGGTTGATGGTCGTCCCAGGGATGGATTCCGGCCAGCCGGCGGCCAGTACCGCGAACCGCCCGACGTTGCCGGCCTGGTCGCCGACCTGGGCGACGCAGCCCCACACCACGTCATCGATGACGCTCGGATCCAGGCCGGTGCGCTGCACCAGTTCGGTGAGGACCATCGCCGACAGATCCACGGGGTGAACGCCGGCGAGGGCGCCGTTGCGCTTGCCGATCGGCGTCCGAATCGCCTCTACGATAACTGCTTCGCGCATTTGCAACGCTCCCTTAATCTGTTCCGATGTGCAGTGGCCGGTACGCGGTGGATCAGCTCGCGGCAGTTCGGGTGCTCGGGTACCTGCTGTTCGCGGCGGTCTCCGCCGCCGCCGCCATGAGGTCGAGGACAAGTGTGCCGAAGCTGCGGAGCTGCGTATCGTTGCCGGCCCGCTGATAGCCCTGCTCGAGCACGATTGCGAGTTTCCAGTTAGCAAGAACCAGGTAGTAGTCGATATCGTCGACCTGCCGCCCTGAGTGCTGGGCGTAGCAGTCGAGCAGAACGCTCCGGCCCGGCATACCGGACAGATCGATGTACCCGAACGAATCGGGGTCGGCGGACGTGTCCTCCGGCCATCGACACAGAACCCAGGCCAGATCGAGCTTCGAGTCGCCGATCGTGGCCATCTCCCAGTCGACGATGGCTGCGAGCCGGGACGGGAGACCGTGCGCGAACATGACGTTGGCGAACTGATAGTCGCCATGCATGAGCCCGGGAACGAAGTCGATCGGGCGGTGAGTTGCCAACCACTGTGTCGCCTCGTCCAGGCCGGGCAGCTCTCGTGCTCGAAACCGTTCGAGGAAACCGGTCCACCGCGCCACCTGGCGGTCGTGGTAGCCCTCCGGTCGACCAAGACCGGCCAGTCCCGCGCCTTTCCAGTCGAAGCGTCCCATCTGCACGATGCCGTCCACCAGTTCGCGTGCCAAATCGGCCCGCGCCTGCGGCTGGGTGTCGAACGGAGCGGGAAGGACCGGGTTGTTCATCGGCGACCAGCCGTCGACCAAGCCCATCAGGTAAAACGGTCGGCCGAGCACCGACGCATCGGCGCAGAGGGCAACGGCGTCGGTATGCGGGACGGCGCTTCCGGTCAAAGCGTCGATGATCCGCCATTCTCGCAGGATTCCGTCGTCCCTAGCCGCAGGAGCCTGCGGCGGCGGCTTGCGCAGGGCGCACTCCCACTCACCGCGGCGGATCGCGAATATTTCGTTCTGGCTCCCACCCGAGATCCGAGTGACCTCAGCAGCTATTCCCCCGCCCGGCAGCCCCGCTCGATCCATCCAAAGTTCCAGGGCAGAAATATCTAGACCGACCGGCTCGAGCGCGTGCTCGGCCCTCACGAGTACCGCACCTTGAGCGCCTTGAGAACAGCCGCACGACTGTCGGGCGCCCGCATCGAAACCATCAGCGCGCTCGGCATCATGCGGCCGCCCGCCGGAATGCGGCAGCCACTGCCAGCGCAACAATGAGGGCGACGCCGGTGAAAACGTTCTGCACCCAAGCGGCGAGTCCGACGAGACTAAGCCCCGAAACGCCGAAAGCGAGAAACAGAAGACCGACGATCGTTCCTGCCACGTTGAAATGGCCAGGACGAAAACACGTCGCGCCGAGGAAGACCGCGGTGATGGCAGAGATGACCAGCGGAAATCCGCCGGACGAGGGATTGGCGCCGGCTTCGACCGACACTTGAACCACGCCGGCGGCGCCGGCTAGCACAGCAGACAGGACGAACGTCGACAGGATGAGACGTCGAGCGCTCAGCCCGAGCAACCCGGCCGCACGCCGATTTGCTCCCAATGCTGAGAGTTGCCGTCCATAAACGGTCTGTTGCAGGACGAACCACACCACGAGCGCAAGCACCGCAGCCATGACGACGAGAGTCGGAACACCCCAGATGCGGTCGCCGGCCAGATTGGTGAGCGACGGCGCGATGTTGCGGTTGACCGCCGACCCCTGGGTGTATTCGTCCACGAACCCTGCGATGGCCGTCGAAGCGCCCAGCGTTCCGATGAACGAGTTGACCTCGAATCGTGCGACGAGCAGCCCCACGACAACACCAACAACTGCTGAGAACACGAGGGCCGCAAGTAAGGCGAGCGGCGTGGACACGTTGTGATCCATCAAACCGGCGACCACGACGGCGCTGCCCGTGGCTACCGCACCTACTGACAGGTCGAATTCGCCGACGATGAGTGGCAGCGTCAGCGCCAATGCGGCGATCAACGGTTCGACTTGCTGCAGCAAGATCGTTTGCACGTTCGCGACCGTCATGAACGTGTCCGGCCGCATGATGGAGAAGATGACGAGTTCGATGGCGAGGAACAGAGCGAGCCAGTAGCGCTCCAGGATGACCAGCGGAAACGAGGCAAATCTGTGGTCCCGCCACCGTCGGCTCGACGGCCCGGGAGATGCGGAAGCGTCTGTGTTCGCAGGCGACAGCGAACCGCCGGAGTCGCCCGGGGAGTTGCCTGTGATCGCGGACAAATTTTACGCTCCTTCGACGCTGCCGTGCATTGCGTGCCCCACGGCTGCTGGGGTGAGTTGGTCGCCGCTGAGAGTTTCGGTGATCGTGCCGTCCCGAAGGATCAAAACCCGGTCGCAAAGTTCGACGAGTTCATAGAGGTCGGAACTGACACAGACGGCTGCCGCCCCGGTAGCCGTGGCGTTGCGCACCAGGCGATGCAAGGACGCCCGTGCGTCGACGTCGACGCCGACGCTGGGTTCGTCGAGCAGCACCACCCGGGGGTCCGTGGCCAGCCAGCGCCCGACGAGAACCTTCTGCTGGTTGCCGCCCGACAACGTGAGAATGTCGTCATCGACGCTGGCCATCTTCACGCCGAACTTGACGACATTGCGCTTGGCGGCGGTCCGCATCGCCGGGGTGAAGGCGAAGGCGGTCGGGCGACGAACAGCCAACGATGCCGCTTGCATGTTTTCGGAGATAGAGAGCCCAGGGAAAATACCGTCGTCTGCTCGACTCTCGGGCACCAGCACGACCCCTGCGGCGATCGCAAGGCGCTCGGGCCACGCAGCGAACACCCGACCATCGAGAAGTATCTCGCCGCCTTGCGGTTTGAGCACCCCGGCCAGGTAGTGCAGCAGGCGCGTGCGTCCCGAGCCGAGCAGTCCGGCGATACCGAGAACTTCGCCTGCCGCCAACTCGAAGCTGACGTCGCGGAGTGAGCCACCGGTCAGGCGTCGCACCGCCAGCCGAGGCTGCGGCGACGATGAAGATGCTACGGAATCGCCGGCACGGTCATATCTGGCAGCTCCGATGGTCGAGCCCGCGGCGCGCGATGAGCCCGCTGCGGGCGCGGAGGAAACCTTGTCGGCCGTGGGGGCGATCATTCGAACGAGATCGCGGCGGGTGAGCCCGCTGACTGCCTGCGTACCTTCATGGCGACCGTCACGCAGTGCAGTGACAGCAGTCGCGACATCGAGAACTTCCTCCAGCCGATGCGTGACGAAGACGACCGTATTCCCTTTTCTGGAGGATTGCCGGAGCCAGTCGAGCAGACGCTGCACCTCCGTCTCCGGAAGGGCGGACGTCGGTTCGTCCAGGATCAGCGTCAGCGGCCCCGCGGCGCGGTGCAAATTCGACCCTTCGTCGCGCCCGGCGGCGGACGCTCTGGCAATTGCGATCATCGTCCGGTCTGCGGGCCGCAACGTCGACAGCACATCGCCGGGGCGCGCGGGGATGTGCCACTCGGCGAGAAGAGCTGCGGTCCGCTTCTGGACCTGACCCCAGGAGATCGCGTACCGCGCCCGCCTGTCGAAACCGGTACCCAAACAAATGTTCTCGGAGACGGTGAGCGGCAGGAAGACGCCGAGGTCTTGATGGACGAACCGGAGTCCGGAGGACCGCGCCACATGCGGAGTCAGGTGGGTCGCATCGTAAGTATGGCCAGCCACCGTTAGAGACCCCGAGTCCGCTGAATACACGCCGGCGAGGATCTTGATCAACGTCGACTTACCCGACCCGTTGCCGCCTAGTAGCGCGTGTATGGAGCCGTGTTCGACGCCGAAAGTAACGTCGTCCAGCGCTTGCGTGCGACCAAACCGTTTGCTGACCGCTGCAATGTGCAGCGCTGCGGTTGGCGCGAGCGTCACCCGACTCCCCACGACCGCGCATATGCCGCCTGATAGCCGATGGTGGAGGTGTAGCCGCCCGATGCCGGCAAATTGTGATCCTTGTCGACGAGGGTGTACACGGGCTGAACCGGTTCGAGCTTGGCCTTCACCAGCGACCGCACGACATAGTCGGTCGTCACCCAAGCCTGCAAGGCGATGTCAATCGACATCATGCCGGTCAGTTGACCGTTCTTGATCAGCTCGATCTCGCTGGGCAGCGAACCGCCATTTGACAGCAACGTTACCTTCCGGGTCGAGGTTCGGAGTGCGTTCGTCACATAGCCGAGCTGAACCTCCTGAGCGGCAACAACATAGTTCGCCGTCGGCTGTTGCAACAAAGCGCTACTGAATTTGGCAGCCGCCGCACCAGTGGCCAAATCGGCGCCCAACGCCGGCGCCTCCGCAAGAATCTTGCAGCCAGGACACACCACAGGAAGTTCCTTCTCAAATGCGGCCAAGCCCGTACGGGCGAACTGGAAATCCGGCAGGGTGGCGACCACGAGGCGGGCCGAACCTTTGCTCTGCACGGCCACGTAGTCGGCAAGGGCTTTGCCCTCAGCTTGATAGGCCGTGGTCAAGTTACCGCCTGGGTCGCTGACGGTCACCAGCGACTCGCCGCCTCCCTGAGATGGATCGCTGCAGTCGTAGCCAGCGATGTCGACGACCGGCACATTGGCTGCCTTGGCCTTCTGCAGCGCTGGTTTGACCAAAGCGCAGTCGATCGCCACGAGGACGATCGCGTCTGCGTGAGCCACCAAGGCCTGCTGGATCCCTGCAGCGTACGTCGCCGGCGTCAGCTTGCCGTCGAAATCGGTGACCTTCCAGTGCAGTTGATTTTCCATCACCGTCTGAATGTTTCCGGCAAGGAAGGCGCAACCCGCTGCTTGACTGCTACACGAGATGATCCACACCGACTTGTTCTTGGGCGCAGAAACCTGAGGCAGATCCGGCAATTTCGGTTTCTGCGCGGCGAGCTCGGCCAATGTCGTACCCGCCGAGGCGCCACTGCTCCCGGAAGGAGTGCCGGACGATGCCCCTGAGCTGGAACCGGCGGTGGTTCCCGTACTCGCCGAAACGAGGCTGGAAGACGTCTGCGAACCGGCTGTGGTCGATGCCCCACCGCTACTGCTATTGCTACTGCAGGCCGAGACCACGGCGAGCGCAACGGCCAGCACGGCCACCCTCTGGGCTGCGCGACGATGCAACATATCCCAATCCTCTCGTTGGGCCGCCCTCGCGAGTGGCCGGAGTCGTACCTGCTGACCAGCGGTATTCTACAAAATCCCTTGGTATACAGACGGACTATCGCGGAGGCGGCCCGCCCATGTCAAGCATGTTTCCGAGATTGTTCTCGAAGCGACACGACCGCAGTCCGGTTTGACCGCAGGGCCCCGTCGCACAGCACAGGACCTGCGGCCGACCACGGCCGATGCAAATCAACGTGTCCGACGAAACTGTCAGCGAGCGTTGAACCGCAAGGCACCGTCGATGCGGATGACTTCCCCGTTGAGAAAATCGTTCTGGGCAATCTCCAGCGCCAGCCGGGCGTATTCGTCCGGCCGCCCCATTCGTCTGGGGTTGGGTACCATTGGTCCGTACTTCGCCTCAGCGGCAGCGGGGTCGGGGTATGCGTTGGTCAAGAACGTCCCGGGAGCGATGCACATGACACGGATGCCGAGCGGCGCCAGATCACGGGCGGCCGTCAGGTTGAGGCCTATCACGCCGCCCTTGGCGGCAGAGTAGTCGCTCTGACCTGGAGCACCTTCCAGACCAGCGATACTGGCCGTGGTGATGACTACGCCTCGCTGACCGGAGTCTAACGGCTCGTTGGTGGCCATCTGCGCTGCGGCTTGACTCAGGACGTTGAAAGTACCGGTCAAGAAGACGTCGATGGTCCGTTTGAAGACGTCGAGCCCGTAGGTCTTGCCCTCTCGGTTGACAATCCGCGCGCCCGCAGTCGGGCCGTTGCCGTGAACGACGACCGCCACACGCAGTATTCCAAGTTCCGCTGTCGCAGCCACTGCTCCGGCGACCGAGTCCTCGCTGGTGACATCGGTCTTACAAAATCTCAGGGAGTCGCCGCCGAGTTCTGCCACCAGTTCGCGCGCACGCTGCTCGGCGAGATCGGCGATCACCACCTTCACGCCGGCGGCGACCAGCCGGCGCGTCGTTGCGGCGCCGAAGCCACCCGCGCCGCCGGTCACGATGGCAGATGCTCCCGAAAGATCCATGGAATTTCCTCACTATAACGGTCGAGTTCGCCGCGTTCGGCGGATCTCCCTTAGCTGTGTTTGGGCGTTATCGCCGGAAGCCGCTTCGAATCTCGTATCACGTCGTTTCCCTCAGAACCGGATGACGCCGCGGATGTTCTTTCCGGCATGCATGTCCTCGTAGCCCTGCACGATGTCGTCGAGCGCGTATTCGGCGGTTACCAGCTCGTCAAGTTTAAGTTTGCCGTCTCGGTACATCTGTGCCTGGAGCGGGATGTCCCAACTAGGGATTGATGCGCCGAACAGGGACCCTTGTATACGCTTCTGGTATAGCGTCAGTTCGCCAATGGAAATTGGCAGGCTCAGGTCTGTTCCGACCCCCGTGACGACCACCGTCCCGGCCTTCCGTATCGCCGCGAAAGCTTGAGCAATGTGCTCACCCGTGGTGATGCCTACGGTCACGACCGCGCTGTCTGCGCCTTGCCCATTCGTCACGCTCTTCGCGAAGGCATCCGCCTCGGCAATGTCGGCGAAGGCGTGCGTCGCTCCCAGCTCCAGCGCCTTCTCGCGCTTGAACAGCACTGGGTCGACGGCCACAACATTGCTCGCTCCAGCGTGCGCCGCCCCTTGCACCGCGTTGATTCCGACTCCGCCGACGCCCATCACAATCACGGTTTCGCCCGGCTTCACCACGGCCAAATTCACCGCCGAACCCCAACCGGTCCCGACGCCGCAGCCTAGCAGGCACATCTTGTCCAGCGGCAGGTCCTTGTCCAGCTTGATCGCGGAGTGCACGTGCACAGTGGTCCGTTCGGCGAACGTGCTGATACCGCACATCTGCCCCACCGGGGCACCGTCGACGGTATGCATCCGATAACTGGACGGATCGTCCAAACGCCCCCCCGACATCGCGTTCGCTCCGTAGTCGCAGAGATTCTGCATGCCCGAGGCGCACCAGCGGCACCGGCCGCAACCAGGAAGGAGCGAAAAGACGACGTGGTCGCCCACCTCCCATCCCTTGGTGTGCGGCCCGACCTGCTCAACGACGCCCGCGCCTTCATGCCCACCGCAGAACGGCAAAATACTCGCCGGAATGTCGCCAGTAGCAACGTGATCATCGGAATGACAGAGGCCTGCGGCGACCATTTTCACCAGGATTTCATCCTGGCCCGGCTCATCTAATTTGACGGTGACGACCTCGTACTTTCCTGGTGATTCGAAGATGACGGCTGCGCGTGTCTCCATCGATTTTCCTTTCACAGTTGGTTGCGACTCCGACCACGTTCGCTCGGAGGCGGTTCGTAGCACGTCCTAGCTGCAGCTGATCGTCAAAACTCCAGATGGCCAATGGCAGCCGCCCGCTTGAATGGGTGTGCTGCCCGGCGGCGAAGCCCTGCAATGCTGTTCTATCGCGTCAGTGCGCGTAGCGCTTCGGCGGTCCGTCAAGGATGACGGCCTTCGTCTCCAGGAACGGCAGCAAACCTTCGGTACCACCTTCGCGTCCAATACCGGACTGCTTGAAGCCGCCGAACGCCATGCCGAAATCGGTTTGGAAGGAGTTGTGTCCGACGGTACCGGCCCGGAGCCG
>CAXSEW010000008.1:0-21931 GCA_964236185.1 uncultured Nakamurella sp.
CCGGACGCGCGGCCTACGTCGGGTGCTCCGGCTACGCGGGCTGGCAGCTGGCGACGGTGGCCACCTTCCTGCGGGCCGCCGGCTGCCCCATGGTGTCGGCCGAGACCGAGTACTCGCTGGTCGAACGTTCGGCGGAGGAGTCCGTGCTGCCGGCCGCCGCAGCCCACGGCGTGGGCGTGCTGGCCTGGGCGCCGCTGGGCCGCGGGGTGCTCACCGGCAAGTATCGGCACGGCACACCCGCCGATTCCCGCGGCGCGTCCCCGCACTTCTCCCGGTACGTCGGCCGTCATCTGCGCCCGGATGCGGCGCGGGTGGTGGAGGCGGTGGCCACGGCAGCCGAGGGTCTGGGCACCTCGCCGCTCGCGGTGGCCTGCGCCTGGGTGCGAGACCGCCGCGGCGTGGCCGCCGCCATCGTCGGCGCCCGGGACAACGCCCAGCTGCTGGGTGCGCTGGCCGCCGTCGAGGTCGTGCTGCCGCCGGAGATCCGCGCCGCCCTGGAGGACGTCAGTTCGGCGCCCGCCGGGGACGACGCCTCGTCATGACCGCGGGCTCGGTCGCCTTCCATCCCAACGGGGCACCGCCCGACGTCTTCCTGGAGTTCGCGTCCTCCGGGCTGTGGCCCGGTGTCGGGCAGGCGGTGGCGCAGTCGCTGATCGAAGCCGGTATCACCTCGGCCTCCACGGTGACCGCAGCGGCGCTGGCCGCGCTGCCGAAGATGACGCCCAAGCGCGCGGACCGGCTGTACACGGCGTGGATCGGGGCCGGTCAGGCCTACGCCGTGGCGGCACTGCTGGTACCGCAGGACATCCCGGTGCGCTGGACCGGCCGGCTGATGGAGGCCCTCGGCGACGATGCCGCGGAGCTGTTGGCCGCCGACCCGTGGCGGCTGCTGGCACTGCCCGATGCGACGGTGGCGCAGGCCGATCGGGTGGCTCTGGCCGTCGACCCGGCGGTGCAGCGCGGGGATCCCCGGCGGGCGCGGTCGTTGGTGGAC
The DNA here is from genome assembly GCA_964236185.1 of uncultured Nakamurella sp. Lineage (GTDB taxonomy): Bacteria > Actinomycetota > Actinomycetes > Mycobacteriales > Nakamurellaceae > Nakamurella. Next base: position 995 of record CAXSEW010000008.1, read on the forward strand.
TGGACGCTGGCCCGGTTCGCCCGGCAGGGCCATACCGCGTTGTCCGTCGCGCAGGTGGCCGATGCCCTGCGGCCGTTCACGGTCGACGCGGGTGCGGCGGTGACCGCGGCCGCGGAGGCCGACCTGGTCACGCTGGTGGACGGTCCCCCGGCGACCGCCGGCGAGCAGTGGGTGGCCCGAAAAGCCCTGGCACAGGCGGAGAACGACATCGCCGAGCACGTCCGGCGGCTGACCAGCACCGCACACTCGCTGGCCGGCGCCCGGGCGGTCGACAACGTCGTCAAGGAGCTGGACACGGTGCAGGCCGGCGCGGTGACACAGGCTGCGCAGCACGGAGTGTCGATCCTCACCGGTGGCCCCGGCACCGGCAAGAGCCGCACCGTCGCCGCGGTGGTGGCGCTGTGCACCCGGGTGGGTGTGGACATCGCGCTGGCCGCGCCCACCGGCCGGGCCGCCAAGCGACTGGAGGAGCTGGCCGGGGCGACCGCCACCACCATCCATCGGTTGCTCGGCGCCAGACGCGGCGCCGGCGGCAGCAACGCCTTCGAGCGGAACGAGGACAATCCGATCGAGGCGCGGTTGGTCGTGGTCGACGAGGCTTCCATGCTCGATGCAGAGCTGGCGGCCGCCCTGCTGTGCGCCTTGCCCGACGGCACCCACCTGGTGATCGTCGGCGACCCGGCGCAGCTGCCCTCGATCGGTCCCGGACGGGTGCTCGGTGACCTGATCGACAGCGGTGTCCTCCCGGTGACGGAGCTGGAGACGCTGTATCGGCAGACCGAGGGCGGCGCCATCGCCCGGCTGGCGATGGCTGTCCGCGGAGGCGATCTCGTACCGGTGACCGACGACACCCGGGAGGTCGTCGTGGTGCCCGCCCGCGGCTCGGAGGACGGCGCCCGTCGGGTGGTCCAGCTGGTCACCGACTCGATTCCACGGGTGTTCGGCACCACGCCGGACCAACTCCAGGTGGTGACGCCCGTGCATCGTGGGCCGGCCGGTACCCAGGCACTCAACCGGGCGTTGAAGGCGGTGCTCAATCCCGGACGCGGCGCCGTGCGCGGTTTCGACGTCGGCGACCGGGTGGTGGCGACCGCCAACCACCTGGACGCCGAGCCCACCGGATTTGCCAACGGCGAGGTCGGCACGGTGATCTCCACCGGCGACAACTCGCTGCGGGTGGTTTTCACCACCGGCGAGTCGGACGTCAGCGGGAAGTCGCTCGGCGACCTGCTGCACGGCTGGGCGATCACGGTGCACCGGGCGCAGGGGTCGGAGTGGGAGTCGGTGGTCGCGGTGATGCCGCCGGAGGCCGGTTCGATGTTGTCCCGGCCGCTCGTCTACACCGCGCTGACCAGGGCCCGCAAGCACCTGTCGGTCATCCACGCCGCCGGGCCGATGCTGGCCCGGGCGGTCCGCTCCATCGGCGAGGAACCGCGCCGCACCCGGCTGTGCTGGCTGCTGCAGACGCCGGCCGACGTGTCGTCGCCGGGCGCCGCCGACGGCGATGTGGACAATGGAGAGACGTAGGCGACCGGCGCTTCGCCGGTGCGGCGACGCACGAGCTCTGGAGAGGTGAGCGGCCATCGAATCGGTCAAGTCATCACGAACGCCCCACCGCCCGCGGTGGGCGAATTACCCCACACCGGCGGAGGCCAACGCCGACTTCGAGTACCAGGGCCTCCGGATCGACGCGAACACCAGCAGGTCTGCAGCGGCCACGATGCTTTCGCTCCGCGCGGAGTTCGCCGGCTGGGAGCTGGACCGGGTGCTGCGATTCGAGGACGGCAGCCGCCGGGTGTGGATGCGCCGCAAGCGCTCCGCCGGCCTGCTGCCCGACCTGATCCCCTGACGCGTCTGACGCGTCCTTCTGTCCACTGGTAGCACGTCGGTTGCACTCGTCGGCCCGTCGATGGCGTTACGAGTGCTCGTCCCGTGCTACGACTGGGGGATCCCGGTGCCTCGGCAGTCGGTAGGTTGCTCGGCGTGAGAGCCGGATGACCGCCCCTGCCCCGGATGACCGGCGGGCGGTGCTGCGCGACTCCATCGGGGTCTCGGTGGCCACCGGCGCCTACGGCATCTCCTTCGGCGCCATCTCGACAGCGGGTGGGCTCACGATCTGGCAGACGCTGGCGCTGTCGCTGCTGATGTTCTCCGGCGGCAGCCAGTTCGGGTTGGTGGGCGTGGTCGCCGGCGGCGGTTCGGCGTGGGCCGGCGCCGCGACTGCGGTGATGCTGGGCGCGCGGAACTCGCTGTACGGGCTGCGTCTCGCGCCGTTGCTCAGGTTGAGATCCTGGCGCCGGGTACTGGCCTCGCAGGTGATCATCGACGAATCGAGTGCGATGTCGATGGGCCGGAGCTCGGCGAAGCTGAGCCGTCTCGGCTTCTACGCCACCGGTATCGGCGTCTTCGTGCTGTGGAACCTCGGCACGGCGGTCGGTGCGGTCGGTGCCTCCGTGCTGTCCGATCCGGCAGCGCTCGGCCTCGACGCCGCCGCGCCCGCCGCATTCCTCGCCCTGCTGGCGCCGCGACTACGCGGACGGGAGCCGTGGGCGATTGCTGGCGGGGCAGCGGTGATCGCCGTGGTGACCACTCCCCTGGTGCCACCCGGCGTTCCGGTGCTCATCGCCGCGGCCTTCGGCATCGCGGTTGCCCTCTGGCCGCGCGGTACCGGTCGGCCCGGCTGATGTGGCCCGCGCTGCTGGCCGGCTGTCTCGGCGTCTACCTGTTCAAGCTCGCCGGGATGTCCGTTCCGCTGGCCGTACTGCAGCGGCCCACGGTGCAACGCCTCGCCGCGCTGCTACCGATCGTCCTGCTGGCGGCGCTGATCGGCGTGCAGACCTTGGGCAGCGGACAGGCCGTGTCGCTGGACGCCCGCTTCGCCGGTGTGCTGGTCGCCGCGATCGCGGTGTGGCGCCGGGCGCCGTTCCTGCTCGTCATCACGCTGGCTGTGATCGTGACAGCCGTGGTGCGGCGGTTCGTGCCGGGTAGCTGATCACGACGGTTGGACGCACCGCACCGCACCGCACCGCGCGCCCTATCGTCGCTCCGCGTCCAGGCGTTGGTGCAGACCAGCCAGCCACCCGGGCTCCGGCTTGGCGGTCTCGATCCACCAGGTGGCGCCGGCGGCGGCATAGGCGCCGAACTCCGCAGCCACCGCGGTGGGATCGTCCGCCACCTCCGCCCAGACGGCGATGTCGAAGCGTTCGAGATGTCCACGCTCGGCGAGGATCTGATCGCGCACGGCGCCGATCTGCGCCACGCTCGGCCGAGCCAGCCGACCATCGGCCCAGGTGATCGGCACGGCGCCGTCCCACCGTGCCGCCCGGCTCATCGGCTTCCGCTTCGGCAGCGTCCCGCCTACCCACACCGGAATGCGTGGCCGCTGCACCGGTCGCGGCAGGAACCGGGCACCGTCGATCCGATAGTGCTTCCCGGCAAACGTCACCCGCTTGCCGCTCCACAGTGCGTCCAGCACAGTCAGTCCCTCGTCGAGCATCTCGGCTCGCCGGACGACATCCGTCTCGTCACCGAACAGCCCGAAGTCGCCCTGTGCCGGGGATCCGATACCGACACCGAGTACCACCCGGCCGCCGCTGATGACATCGAGCGTCGTGGTCTGCCTGGCCAGGACCGCGGGTCGTCGACGGGACACCGGCGTGATCATCGTCCCGAGAACGATCCGCTCGGTGCGCGCTGCGATCAGTGCCAGCACCAGCCACGGGTCGACATTGGGCGGTCCCTCGCCGTCATTGGCGAACATCAGGTGATCCCAGAGGAAGAAGCCGTCGAAGCCGGCCGTCTCAGCAGCAACCGCCAGCTCGACGAGTTCTCCTGGGTCCTCGACGAAGTTGGGTGCCGCCAACGCTTTCCGCATCATCCGCCGGCCGCCGGTCCCTCGGCTGGGGAGGGACGTACGGGTCCGGTCAACAAGTCCGCAGCAAACGGTCCAGCACGCGGGTGCCGAATATCAACGACTCGATCGGCACTCGTTCGTCGACGCCGTGGAACAACGACGAGAAGTCCAGTTCGGGCGGTAACCGCAGCGGGGAAAATCCATAGCCGGAGATACCCAGCCGGGCGAAGGCTTTGTTGTCGGTTCCGCCGGACAGCATGTAGGGCACCGGTTCTGCCCCGGCGTCCTCCGCGATGAGGGCCTGTTTCATTGCCTCGACCAGCGGTCCTTCGAAGGGAAATTCCAGCGGCGGCTGCCAGGTCCAGGTGATCTCGATGCCCTCCCCCACGATGGTCGCGATTTGCTCACGGAAATGCTCCTCCGAACCGGGCAGCACCCGGCAGTCGACGGTGGCCTCAGCGGTGGAGGGAATGACGTTCGCCTTGTAGCCGGCCTTGAGCATGGTCGGCGTCGCGGTATTGCGCAGGGTGGCGTTCACGATGCGGGCCACCGGGCCGATCTTCGCGATGGCACCGGCCAGGTCGTCCTCGGGGAATTCCAGTCCGGTGAGCTCCGTCATCCTGGTCAGGAAGCTGCGGACGGTCGGTGTCATGGTCAGCGGGAAGTCGTAGCTACCGAGGCGGGCGACGGCGTTCGCGATCCGGGTGACGGCGTTGTCGTCGTTCATCATCGATCCGTGGCCCGCCCGCCCGGTGGCCTTGAGATGTGCCCAGGCAACGCCTTTCTCGGCGGCCGCCACCAGGTACGCGCGGCGGGTGTCGTCGAGGGTGACCGAGAAGCCGCCGACCTCGGAGATGGCCTCGGTGGCGTCGGCGAACAGCTCCGGGTAGTAGTCGACGAGCCACTGCGCACCCCAGGCTCCGCCGGCCTCCTCGTCGGCGACGAACGCGAAGATGATGTCCCTGGGCGGTACTACGCCGGTGGACTTGAACTCCCGCGCCACCGCGAGGGTCATCGCCACCATGTCCTTCATGTCGACGGCTCCGCGACCCCAGACGTAGCCGTCCTGGATGGCTCCGGAAAAAGGGTCCACCGTCCATTCGGCGGCGTCGGCCGGCACCACGTCCACGTGGCCATGCAGCAGCAGGGAGCCGCGCACCCTGTCGGCTCCCTCGAGCCGGCAGACGACGTTGCCGCGTCCCGGCGCGGACTCGATGTAGACCGTCTCGTAGCCGACTTCGTCGAGCTTGTCCTGGATGTAGCGGGCGGCCAGTGCCTCACCGTCGCCGATGGTGTCCGGGTCGCCCGTGTTGACCGACTCGAAGCGGATGAGCTCGCTGCACAGTTGGGCGACCTCGTCCCCGGCTCGGGTGCGTAGCGGCTCGTCCTGCAAGGTCGGGTTCTGCGCCATGGTGCTTTCCTACCACTGCGCCGCTCCCCCGGTCCTGGCCGGGCCGGAGCTGACGCCACCCGAGCCGGTTCGGTAAACGGTCGGCGATCCAGTAATGTGGGCGGTCGCGAAGCGCATCGGGCGCGGAACGACCCGGTCCGGGTGGCGGAATGGCAGACGCGCTAGCTTGAGGTGCTAGTGCCCGCAAGGGCGTGGGGGTTCAAGTCCCCCCTCGGACACACACATACACATATACATGCTGCAGCGCACCGAGTCGTGGTGGACACCCAGTGGTCGCGCGATTGACCGGTCGGGACGACCCCGAAAAGATCCGGGCCGATCCGGTCCGTCGAGGCATATGGCTGGATGCTCGACCTCCGCTGGTCGGGGTGACAACAGATGGTTTGCCTCAGCCGTTGACGACCAGCTTCGTCGCCGGATTCCAGCCTGATGTATCGAGGTGATGGTGAATGACACCCGATGTCCCGAGTTCGCGGAGCGGCAGACTCGAGGTTCCGTGCACATCGAGCCATCCTGAACCCGACCTCTGGAGGCCGACCCGCTCCCCCGACCGATCCGTCAATGGATCGTGCTCGAGCTGATCCGCCAGTACGGCCATTTCCGCGTCGGCCAGGTAGTCGTACCTGCCGTCGGCATAGGCACGGACGGGGCCGGACCCGCCTGGACCCGTGCTGCCGACTCTCGAGGCGTGACGAATGCGGACTCCGTGCTCGATCTCCAGTCTCGCCCAGCGCGAACGCGTCGACGTCAGGGGAAACCCTGAACCTCACCCCCGCGGTTGCTCCGGCGCACCGCGGAGCGGCACAGCGGTGGGTCCTGTCCTGCGCCGCGCGGATGCGGTCGGTCCCCAGGAAACGGCTGAGATGTCACTGGCGCCGGCGGACGACGGACGATACTCTATTCCGCAGAGTGCAAGCGCCTGTCTTCGAATGGAGAATTGCTGTGGCAGATTCCCAGAACCGGTCCCAACCCGCATCGCCGACGAGCCGGTACGCATTCATTGCCATTGTCGCCGGCGCGTTGTTCGTCCTCGTGGCGATCCTGGACCTGCCCGGCGTCTGGTACGCGGTGATCGCCGTCCTCGTCGGAGTCGGCTATTCACTGCTGGCGTTGAGTCGGCGCGGTCAGACCGGCGGCCGGGACAGAAACCGGAATCGTAACCGCCGGTGATGCGGGCCCCGCTGCCGTTCCGTCGGACGCAGCCGGCGGGGCACCTGAAGCACCGGTGATGGTTTCCAACGCCCTGACGTGAGCTTCGAACGCGGCATGCCCTGCCGCGCTCAGGCTGTACAGCGTCGTCCGGCGCTTCCCGCGCCAGTGTTCCTGCTTGTCGAGAAAACCTGCGTCCGCAAGGATCCGAAGGTGCATACCGAGATTCCCATCGGTAATGGTCAACACCTTGCCAATTGTCGTGAACGACATCGCACCCCTTGCGGGCAGGGCCCGCAATGCGGCTTGAATGCGCAGTCGGGTCGGATCGGTGAGCACCGGATCCAGCGGACTGCGGAGACGGCCGATCAGTTCGGCGAGCAATTCCGACTCGTCGTTCACCGCGCGGTCCACAGCCGACGGATTCCGAGAACCGCCAGCGCGAGCCCGCCCATCACCCCGGCCGTCACCATGGCGACTGCGGGTACGAACAGCCGGGACACCGCGGAAATCACCACGATGAATCCGCCGACGGCAGCTATCGGGCGGTCGTCCGTCCCGACTCCGTACAGCAGCATGCCCAGAGCCCACAAACACCCGAGGAAGATCACCAGGACATCTCTGGTGGGCGGTGCGACAACGATGACCAGCAATGGCGAGCTGAGCAGCAGGACCACCCATCCGACTGCGAACTGTCGCTCGAATCCGCGCACCAACTGACGGTCGACGCCGAGCCAACTCACCGCGGCGGCCAGCACGCACAGCGCAGCACCGACGGTCGGACCCGGCCAACCGGCAAGGGCATGAAGAGCCACCGCTCCCGCCATCCAGGCCACACCCCAGGCGAGAAGGGGTCGACCCATGCCCGTATCGCGGATGATCTGACGACTCCTGCGTTGCACCGGCCGCAAGCCCGCCAGAGCTGTCGAGGCGTCCCCGACCGTCGTAACGTCGTCAGAACCGTCGACGGCCCACTGATCCGCCACCGCCACCTCCCTTCCATCTGGTAGCAATGCACTGGTCCACTGGGCGCGGCAATGAAGTCGGCGTCCCCAGTTCGATAGCCGACTCTGGCCATTCTCCACGAAACCCGCGGCGTCGAAATACGGACACGACCGTCGGTCCGGCCGTCCAGTCGAACCGTATCCCTGCTCGGTTGAACAACCTGACACAACGGCTTGTCCTGCGCATCAACGAACGGAGCGGCCGTCCTGTTGTGGGGCGGCGCCGGCGCGCAAGGGCGGTAATCCGGCCGGCCGCGGCACCGCGGGTCCCCGCCCGAAGAGTCGTCCTTGGACCGCCGCGGCGACCAGCGCAGGATGGAACAACCGGTGGGCCGGCAGCATGAGGTGGTAGACGCCGGCCAGGATTCTGGCTGCTCTCTCGTTGCCATGTCCGGCAAGCCTGCCCAGCTCCATACCCCAGCTGTTCGACAGCGCGCCCCACCAGGTCGGCGACCCATCGCTCGTCGGGAAGCGCAGGTCCTGGCCGGTCGCGATCGACCATGGCACAGCGGTCACGCCGGCAAACTTCCGCTGCAGTGGCCGGGTATCGATCGCGGCGCCCGGGCGTCGCTGAGCGGCGCGACCCTTTCCACGCAGCAACGCATCCCGCAGCAACACCGCCTCGCAGGCGGCGACAGCGATGCCCTGTCCGTAGACAGGATTGAAAGCGCAGAATGCATCACCGACCACCACCAGGCCCTGCGGCCAGGCAGGCTGGTCCTCGTAGTGCCGTCGGCGATTGCCTGTTTGCCGGTAGACGGCCACGTCGCCGACCGGCTCCAGCTGCTGCACCAGCTCCCACACGGCGGGATCCCGGAGCCCGGCGAGGAGGGCGTCGAACTCGGCGGGATCCCGGGTCGGGCGCCGATCACCCAGGCCAACGGCGAGCACCATCCACTGCCCGTCCTCGACCGGCAGGGCCAGCGCCCCCACCGGCTGCGCCGGGGTGGCCAGGATGACGATCCCTGGAATACCGCCGAGGTCGGGACTTCCCCGGTAGAGCCGGGAGGCGTAGCCGATGCGGGCGTCGATCTCGGTGACCCGTACCCGTTCCGGCCACGATCCGCCGAGCCAGTGCATCAACCGGGAGTTCCGCCCGGAGGCGTCGACCACGAGATCGGCGCGGAGAGTCTCGGACGTGCTCCTCCCGGACGGATCATCGGTGCTGTCGAGATCCCGGCAGTGCCGGCCGGGTTTCGCGCCCGCAGCCACGGTGACCTCCCAACCGTCGACATCCCGCCCAAGGCCGGTGACGGACGATCCGTCGCGCATGGCCACCTGGGGCAGCTCCAGTACCCGCCGCCGCAGGAGCGCCTCCAGCAACGGTCTGGTCGTCGAGTAGACGGGATACGCACGAACCCCCTGCGGGCTCCAACCCAGCTCGCCGAGCCAGGCCAGATCACCGGTGTCGAGGGCGACAGCGCCGGCCGCCAGCAGGTCCTCGCGGAGCCCCGGCAGCAGTTCTTCCGCAGCCAGGAGTCCCCGGTAGAGGAAGACGTGCGGCTGTCGGCCCTGGGGTACGCCGGGCCGGGCCGCGGTGGTGTCGTCCAAGCGGTCACGTTCGACGATGGTGACGCTCGCCCCCGCGGCCGCGGAAGCCGCAGCGGCGAACAGCCCCGCCGCACTCGAACCGATGACGACGACCCGGTCGACCAGCACGCGGCCGGGGTTTTCCACTTCTGGCTGTGGTGCCATGGCTCCATCGTGGCACGGGAGTGGAAGTGCAGGCATGTGCCGAACAGGTTGAAACTGCGCCTCGCACTGCCGTGACGACCACAGCCGCCGGCCCCCCATCTTGACCACGTGTTTGCCGACCAACCCGACAATCAGACCGCGAACGCTTCATTCTGCACGAGCTGTCTGCGATCGCCCAACGGTGGTCGGCTTTCGACCAGACTCGGAAATACTCGACTTATTACGAACTGATCTTTACATCTTCGACTTTTTCTGCAAATCTGGTGCGGTCGCGATGGACGGAGCCGGAAAGGCGTTCGCTATGCAGGCCTACATATCGCTCTGGTCGGCGGATCTACTCGACGTCGGACGCGCCGTTGATCTGGTCGCCCAGGTTGCCGATGGGTTTCACCTCGACGTCTTCGACGGCCACAACGTGGACGAGTTGCTGTTCGGTCCCGACTTCGTCAGCGCGCTGCGCAAGCGCACCAGCCTGCCGCTCGACGTTCATCTCAACGTCACCGACCCCGATCATTGGGCCCGTCGCTTCATCGATGTCGGTGCCGACATGGTGACGGTCCAATCGAAGCCCTGCCCGGACGTGCAGGCGACGCTCGGGCTCATCCGGGATGCCGGGTTGAGACCGTCGCTCGGTATCGAGGTCGATGAACACATAGCGAACGCGCTCGAACTGACAGCAGAAGTAGATCGGTTCTTGCTGATGGGCACAGCGATCGGCATCAAGGGTGTTGGTCTGGACCCCCGGACGGAAGATCGCGTTCGCCGGCTGAAAGCAGGGATGCCGCCGCATCGATCCGTGCCGGTCTTCGTCGACGGGGGCATCCGCCCGCACACCGTTGGTGGTCTGGCGTCCGCGGGCGCTGACGGTGTGATCCCCGGGTCCTTGGTGTTCGGCGATCCCGATCCGGTGGAAGCGGTCCGGCGGCTACACGCGTTGAGCTAGGGCCACCGACGAACCTCACCTCAGGCTGTGTGCGATATCGGATTGGTAGGTGCCGTGGAGTCGGGCCCGTGCGACGACATGGCTGCTCATGGCGTGGAGGGCATCAGCAAGGGAACTCGTCCGACAGGTCCAGATGGATGTTCACGGCGAACAGCTGAAAGGTGACCGGTGTCTTGCGCGGCGCGGCGCGGGTCTTGAACGATCCACGAGTTCGGCGGTGTCGGCCGGCGGCGGCGTCGAGGCGAGGGCGGGCGAGATGCTGGCGCCGGACAGCCGCCCGCGGCGACGCCAGGGTCTTCGGCCGCTGCTGAGCTCCGGCCGAAGACCCGAATGGTGTCCAGGACGCCCGCCGTCCGCAGTCCGGGCAGGTGTGCAACACACCCACCATGTCGGTCGGGCGGGCCGCCCGTCAGCCAGGCACGGTCTCGAGGTTGTCGACGACTCGAGACCCGACTCCATTCGACTGCAATCGATCGCTTGCTAAGGTCGCAGTGTGACCAATTCAGGCGATGAACGTCCGGCTTTCGCGGCCGAGCGACACGAGCGCATCCTGCGTCTGTTGGCCGAGCAGGGTCGGGTACGCACGGTGGACCTGTCGGCGGCGTTGGACGTCGCCGAACCGACCATCCGGAAGGACCTGATCGACCTGGCCGGCCGGGGTCTGCTCCGCCGCACCTACGGCGGCGCCCTGGCGGTGACCTCGACCCTGGCCGAGCCGACGATCGCCACCCGCAGTACCCGCAACGTCGACGCCAAGAAGCAGATCGCTGCACTGGCCCTGAACATGATCAGCTCGGGCGAGTCGATCTACCTGGACAACGGCACCACCGTGCTGGCGCTCGTCGACGCCATCGCCGAGGCACCGCACGCCGCTCGTCCGCACAACATCAACGTGTTGACCAATGGGGTGGAAGTCGCGCAGAGCCTCTCCGAGGTGTCGGGAGTCCGTCATGTCCTGTTGGGAGGCACCTATCGTCCGGCCGGTAATGCGCTCACCGGGCCGTTGACCCTGGACTCGCTCCAGCAGTTCTCGATCTCCACCGCGTTCATCGGTGTCTCCGGCTTGGCCGGCGGCGCCTTCAGCTTCGCGGACATCACCGAGGCTCAGGTCAAGAGCGCAGTGATCTCCCGTTGTTCCCGGGTCGTGGTGCTGATGGACTCGTCGAAGAACGGCGCCGCGGACTTCGCCCGGGTATGCAATCTGGACGCCGTGCAGTGCCTGGTCACCGACCGTGGGGGCCGGGAATTGAAGAAGCAGTGCGCCGCCGCCGGCGTGGAGCTGGTGACCGCGTGACATAGCCCGGCCGGACCACCCGTCCGGCCCCGCGATGGTGCCGTACCAGGTCTACAGCGTGGCCAGGAACCCATCGACGGTGCGGCGCAGTTCGATCCGGTGCTGCTCGGCGTCCTCGTCGCGGGGGGTGATCTGCGCATACCTGGACCCGGGGATCCATTGCGACCATTGCTGGGCGACGGCCAGCGGATGCACCGGATCACCGGGTGCAGCGATGACCAACGTCGGCACGTCGACCGCAGCGAGCTCGGCCGGGTCGGCGAACGGAGCATCGGCCGGGAGCTCCACCAGGCGTCGAAGTCGCTCGACTGCCCAGGGCTTGTCGAACTGCTCGAGCAGACTGGCTGCTGTGCCGGCCGATTCGTCCCGCAGGTGCTGAAACAACTGATGCTGACGCAGCCGGGCCTTACCCTCCGCCGCGCCGAATCGGCTCAGCAGGTCGGCGATGAGGGGAAAGGCGGTCAGGTTCGGCGGATGCGGAGTGTTGAGCCAGGCAGGACGGATCAGCACCAGGCCGCGGATCCGGGATCGCCCGTGCAGAGCCACTGTCAACGCGGTTGCGGCGCCCATCGATACTCCGATGAACACCCGATCGGCGGCGAGTTCGACGGAGTCGGCGAGGGCGAGTATGTCGTCCGCCAGCCGGTCGAAGGTGAGCGGGTCGGGGCTGTCGATGTGGGTCAGCCCGTGCAGCCGGGCGTCGGCGGCCAGCCGGGTGGCCACCCGGCCGTCGATCACCCCGCCGGTGTAATCGCGCGGCTGAGTCAGATCTCCGCCCAGTCCGTGCAGCAGCACCACACCGGCGTGCATACCGCCCGGTCTGAGCTCGAAATTCGCTGCTGCCGAGTAGATGTCACTCACTTGGATCGGTCATCTAGCTGGCGGCGTGGTCGAGAAGGAACTGGCGGGTCCGGGCCACGTCGGATTCAGCGCTGTCCTGGATCACCACCGGCACTCGATCCGGCAGCTCGGCATGCAGCGCCATGATCAGGTCGTAGTCCAGCCCGCCCAACCCTGCGGCGGAGTACTCGCCCTGCGCAACAACGTCTTTGGCGTGCAGGCAGATCACGGCCGGACCCAATGCCGCGAACGCGTCGGTGAGCACGCGTTGCTGGTCGGCCAGCGTGTCAGGGGTGAGCAGGTTCGCCGGGTCGAGGACGATGCCGATGAATTCGGCGTCGTCACCCAGGTCGCGCAGCAGTCGCGCCGCGGCGGCTGCGTCCCGGATGACATTGCCGCTTTCCGGCTCCACCCCAAGGGTGATTCCCGCCGCCCTGGCCGCAGGGATCAGTTGGTCCAGGGTGTCCAGGAGATCGGACCACGCTGCGGCCGAAGTGTTGTCCGGGTGTGCCTTCCACATGTTGTCCGGGTTCCGGGTGCCGGTACAGAGCGTCACTGCGGTCACTCCGACCTGACCGGCGCGCTCGATCAGGGCCACGGCTTTCGCCGTCTCGGCCGTTCGCAGAGCCGGATCGGGATGAATGACATTGTAGGTGGCTGACAAACCCCAGATCTGCACGCCGGCGCCGGCGAAAGCGTCTGCGATCGCTCGGTAGTCGGGCTGGTGATCGAGGGCCGGCAGCGTCGGCGCGCCCATGCTCGACAGGTTGAGCTGGGTCAAGTCGAAGCCGTGGCCCGCGACCGCGGCGGCGACCGCGTCAGCGGTGTCGCGGACGAAGGTGCGGGCGAAGATGCCCAACTCGGGCGCTCCGGGCGGAGAGTTCACAGGGCCACCTCGGCCCCATCATTGGCGGCGCTGGCGGCGACGGCTTGGATCATCTTCACCGCGGCGACACCTTCGGCCGCAGTGGGGTTCGGGACACCGCCGGTGGCGATGGTGACAGCGAAGGCTTCCAGTTGCCGTTCATAGGCGTTGGTGTCACCGAAGGACGGCCGGACGGTGGTGTGGTCGGCTTCGAGGAACACCGAGACATCGCTGGCCCGGCTGAAGAACGGGAAAAACGTACGGACACTGATATGCCCCTTCTCGCCATAGATCTCGAAGCCCTCGGACCATTCCGCATTGACGTTGGTGGTGATCTCGAACGAGACAAGGCCGCCGGTGTTCCTGAGCCGGGCCGTGCCGTGCCAGGTGTAGTCGGGTCCGACGTGGGCGACCTGCGCCCGGACGCCGGTCATCTCACCCGAGAGGTAGCGGATGGTGTCGAACACATGCGGCCCGTGGGTGGTCAACAGGTAGGTTTCCCGTTCGGCCTTGAAGCCGGGTTCAACGCGGCGGACTTCGGTATCCACGACCACTTTCGGGAACAAGGTAGCTTCGGTGGGTGGGCGGAGGCCGTTCATCACCCGGTACCACGCCTGGACCGACAGCACCGGGCCGATCGTATCCAGGGCGGCTTTGGCGTATTCGATGCCGGGGTCGTGTCGTTTCATCGAACCGACCTGCAGGACAAGTCCGCTGGCCTCGGCCAGGCCGGCCAGGGTCTGCGCGTCGGCGACGTTGGGCGCCAACGGCTTTTCCACCAGAACATGCTTGCCGGCCTGCAACGCCGCGGTGGCCAGCGGAAGGTGGAACCGGTCTGGGGTAGCAACGACGACAGCGTCGATGTCACCGGCCAGCAATTCATCGGTGCTGGTGTAGCCGGCGATGCCGTAACGGTCGCTCACCTCCTTGGCCAAGGTCGGGCTCGGATCGGACAGCGCGACCAGCTCGATCCCGTCGGCCTTGCTGGCGGCGGGCAGGTGCGCCGCCTGGGAAATGCGCCCGGCGCCGATCACACCGAGTTTGAGACGAGGGACATCGGATGCGGTCATCGTTGGTACTCCCTGGTGGTGGGGACGTCTGAACGGGTGGGTTCGGGAAAGCCGATGTGGTCGCGGATGATCTCGGCGGCGCCCGAGGCGCCGGCCTCGGGGCCGAGGTCGGCCAAGGCAACGCGGACCGGGGGTGTGAAAGCCCGTAGGGGTCGTTTCCGTTCCAGTTCGGCAGTGATGATAGGAAGCATGAGTGGGCCGGTGGCGTGACCGACCGTGCCGCCGATCAGCACGAGGTCGGGGTCGACGGTGGGGATGAGGATCTGGACGGTGCGCGTCACCGCGATCGCGGCCCGGTGAACCACCGCCAGCGCCACGGTTTCACCGGCGGTCGCGGCGGCGACGATCTCCGCGCTGCTGGTGACGGGTGGGATCCGCTGGGTGGTCGCCGCGGCGGCCAGGTTGTACTGCTGCACCAGACCTCGGCCACTGGTGAACAACTCGGCGCAGCCGATACCGCCACAGATGCAGACGATCGGCGAGTCCACGACCGGAAGATGTCCGAGTTCACCGGCCAGACCAGTGCCGCCGACCAGGAGCTGCCCATCCAGCACCACGCCGCCGCCCATGCCGGTGCCCATCGTCAGCAGGACCAGGGAGCGTGCCGTTCGTCCGGCACCGCGGCGTTGTTCGGCCAGAGCCGTGGCGTTGCCGTCGTTTTCGATCGCAACGGGCAGACCGAGCATCGACTCGAGGTCGCATTTCAGCTGGGCGCCGCGGGATCCGATGTTGGCGCCCCAGAGGAGCTCCGTGCGATCTCTGGACATCCAACCGGCAATGGCCAGGCCCAGCCCGTCGACCTGCTGATCGGTCGAGTCGGCGTACGCGACGCAGCCGGCGACCACCTCCTTGATCGTGCTCAGCACCGATGTGTAGTCCCCGGCCACGTGAGGGTGCCACGCGCGGTGGACAACCTCGCCGTACTCGTTGCAGACCACGGCCGACAGCTTGGTTCCGCCCAGGTCGGCGCCGATCAGCAAACTCATAGTCGTCCCTGGTGGTAGTGGTCGAGCCGGCCGGGAGGGCTGTGACCACCCGGCCCATTGACATTGCGCCCCACCCGACCTCTTGATATCGTAGCTAGTCGAATCATAACGTAAGTAGTCGAGTGAGACAAGAACCGTAGTACTGCGCTGGATCGAACCGACCTCTGTCATCCGCGAAAGGCCTGGATATCCTCGATGACCACACGGCAGTCCGCATGACATCCGCGCTACTTCTGGCGGGTAGGACCGCGCTGGTCACGGGCGGCGCCAGCGGAATCGGCGCAGCCTGTGCCCGCACGCTCGCCGACTGCGGGGCCAGGGTTGTCGTCGCCGATCTGTCGGACGAGGCCGCAACGGCGCTCTGTGCCGAACTGGATCATGATGCGATCGGCGTGGCCCTCGAAGTCGGCGACGTTTCCACCACCCAGCAATCTGTCGACCGCATCGTCGATCTCGTCGGCGACATCGACATCCTGGTCAACAACGCCGGCGCCTTCGCCCTGCAGCCTCTGCTCGATGTCACCCCGGAACATTTCGACCACCTGTTCAACGTCAACGTCCGCGGCCTGTTCTTCACGCTGCAGGCGACGGCCCGGGTCATGGTCCGCCGCCAGGTCGCCGGGTCGATCGTCAACATCGCTTCGCAAGCCGGGCGTCGCGGTGAGGCACCATCGAGCATCTACGCCGCAACCAAGGCCGCTGTCATCAGTCTGACTCAATCCTCGGCGCTGGCGCTGATCGATCACGGCATCCGGGTCAACGCCGTCGCTCCGGGCGTCATCGACACCCCCATGTGGCAGCGCATCGATGAACAGAGATCCGCTGACCTGAGCCGGCCGCCGGGGTCGTTCACCGCTGCGGTGACTGCCGCCATCCCCGCGAAGCGGTTGGGTCAGCCGGCCGAGATCGCCCAGGTGGTGGCATTTCTGGCGTCGAGCAACAGCTCCTACATCTTCGGGCAGACCATCAACGTCGACGGCGGAAACGTCATGGGCTAGCCGTAGTGCGCAGGAACGACGAGCCTGGCCGGGCCGCCTCGTGCCGGCAGTGGCGTTGCGGAGATCTCGTCGGCCAGGAGGACGTCGTCAGCCAGGGCGTCGTCGAGCAGCAGGCACGCCGGTGAACTGCGGCAGGCCGAACCGTTCCAACCGACGGCGTGCTGACCGGTGATAGCTCTCGAGTTCCGTCCATGACGAACAGCCCGAACCGCTGCCGCCGAACCGACAAGAAGCGACGCCTTGCGCCGTGAGACCGTGTCCGGCTCGGTGTCGGTGCGCGCAGGCATGATCGATGAGTGACCCTTCTGCCCAACCCACCGTCCATCGCCGACGGCGCCGATCCGACCGACGTGCTCGAGTGGGTGTCCCATCATCTGGGCGACCTGAGCCGGGAGGGTCCGGACGGGATCCGTCGCGGCGCCTTCAGCGGTGGCCAGGCCGCTGCGGATGCGGCTCTGGCCGGACTGGACATCACCGGCTACGCCCGGGACCGCAGCGTCGTCCTGCCGGTGGCACGTCGCGGCGCCAGTCGGATGTCGCCCTACATCCGACACGGTCTGCTCGACCTGCCGTCGGTGTGGTCCGCCGTGAAGGACGCGCCGTCGCGGGACCGGGGTCGCTATCGGGATGAACTGCTGTGGCAGGAGTATGCCCGACACCTCTACGCCCGGGTCGGCACCGCGAACGGAGAGGCGCTGACCAGGGCCCAGCCCCTGCCAGGCAGATCCGGACGCGAGCGGCTCTGGGCACAGGACCCGTGGCCGGCGGAGATGAACTGCATGCGATCGGTCGTGGGCGAACTGCACCAGGACGGCTGGCTGGTCAATCAGACGCGGATGTGGCTGGCGTCGCAGTGGGCGGTGCGGGCCGGCGCCGACTGGCGCGCCGGTGAACAGGAGATGTTCGCGCACCTCCTGGACGGATCAAGGGCGGCGAACCGGCTCGGCTGGCAGTGGACGGTGGGCACCGGCAGCGGCAAGCCCTACGGATTCAGCCGCTGGCAGGTGCAGAAGCGGGCCCCGCAACTGTGCCGGGACTGTGCGCTGGCGGCGGCCTGCCCGATCGAACAGTGGCCGGACGCCGAGCCCGGTCCAGCGGTTCCCGGGCCGGATCTGAACAGGTCGCCGGTCCCGGCCGGGCCGTCCCGGGTCGAAGGCGGTGCTGCCGAACAGGTGTGGCTCACTGCGGAATCTCTGGGTACCGGAGATCCGGCAATGGCAGTCGCCCCCGCCCGGCCCGCCGTGTTCGTCTTCGACGAGCCGCTGCTGCGTCGATTGCGGTTGTCCGGCAAGCGGTTGGTCTTCCTGGCTGAAACTCTGGGTGAGCTCGCGGTCGATCGTCGGATCGAAGTCCGTCGCGGCAATGTCGCCGAGGAGTTGGCCGGTCGCTCGCTGGCCGCCACCTGGACGCCGGTGCCTGGCTGGGCGCGGTTGTCGCGGGTGCTCGCTCCGGCCGAGATACACCCCTGGCCGTGGTTGGTCCGGCCCACCGCCATGTCCGTCCGATCATTCAGTGCCTGGCGCCGGGACGGCCGCGTCTAGTCACGCTCACCCGGGTTCGTCCACCGCAGCGCCCGCCGCTGCGACCGACCGATGTCCGCCGGTACAACGCGCGCGATGTCGGGCGCCGATCTGTCGGCTACCTCGCCGATCTATCGGTGCCCACGTGCGCAGGTGGGCCGGAACTCCCGGGAGATCACCCACGCCGATGCTGCATGGCCGATCCTGCTGCCGTCGGTCATCGCGTGGCGGAAGTGGAGACCCAGCCAGATGCGGGCGTTCTGGGTCTCTGCATCGAGCGCCCTCGCCGAGTGAAGTGCCTCGTCGTGCCGGTCACCGATGAGACGATGTTCATGTCGATCGAGCGCTGCCCGAACAGGTAGCCGAAGACAATCGTGGCTGCGCCGGTGATGCACGCGTGTCCGCTGGCGTACTCGGGGTAGGGCGGGGTGGGTACCAGTGGCTCCCAGGTCGGGTCTGCCGTGGTGGCGGGATCGCCGTCGGTGTCCGCCAGTTGGATGGCCGTGATCGGCCGCCAGGATGCATGGTGATACTTCGCGCCCCAGCAGGTGATCAGGGAGTCCGCCGTGCCGACACCCAGCAGCGCGAACGCCCGGGCACCCTGGACGATGCCCACCGGACGACGGTTGAGCCGGTCGGCCAGTGCTACTTGATACTGGCCGACGGAGTTGGCATTCCAGAACAGAGCGGTCTCTGTCTGTGCCGGGGTCCGGCTGGAACCCGTCTTCGCCCCGTACGCGTTGACCTCCTGCCATTCCTTACCGTAGGTGGCGGACGTCAGCTCACCCGGCCCGCTGAGGCCAATCTGCGCGGTGCTGCGGAGCGACAGCGGGTTCACGAATGCCAGCCATGCCACCAGCATCGGAGCGAATGCCGGTGGCGTCGGGCGCCACACGCCCGGCGCCGGAGTGACGTCGAGGGTGACCGGTGCGTTGCGGCCATCACTGTCCCGAACGGCGATGATGGCCGCAGCCGACGCCTCGCCCACCTGCTGTCCCCGGGTCCTGGCCGACCCGGCGGGCACGCCCGCCAGGAAGGCGGCGTAGTCGGCGTCCAGCGCGGCGGTGGAAGCCGGAAAATAGTGGACCAGCACCCGATGGGCCGCGGCCGCCACCGCCACCTCTGCGGAGGCGTGCGCCGGTGCACGACCGGCTGACCACAGGACGGGCATCACCGCACGGCTGCGGCTGATGGACGCGCCCCGGCCCACGACGCCGGTGTAGGAATGGAATGCTGGGTGGATGGCCGATGACGAGGACGTGCGACGCCTCGCGCTCGCTCTTCCATCGGTGATCGAGCGGCCGTCCTACGGCCTGCCGGGAGATCGGGTGCAGGACGGGCTCTTCGCTCGCATCCATGAAGAGCCCGGCGTGCTGGTGCTGTGGCGTCCGTCGGTCCTGGACCGGGACGAACTGATCAGTGCTGCACCGGACCGCTTCTTCACGACGCCCCATTACGCCGGGCACCCGACCGTTCTGGTCCGGCTGGCTGCGGTCGAACGGGCAGAGCTGGGCGAATTACTGACCGAGGCATGGGAGGTGCGGGCCTCGAAGCGCTTGCGCGAACAGCGGGTACCGGGCTGCCCGCGTCGCCACTGACGCAGCGGCGCCGACCGGGAACGCCTGCGAGGTCTGGTCCGCTCCCAGGCTCGACATGACCTCGACCGCAGCGGACAGCCATGGACAGTGTTGCCCCAGTCGCAGATGGTGGACGTGCTCTCCGGATCGCTGACCATGGTGCGGATAACGGCCAGCACGCGATCGCTACCGCGCGTCCGGAACTGTCGCTCATGGGAACCGTGATCGGGGTAGAACCAGCCACGGTCGGCGTTCCGGTGATCCCACCGGTGGCGGGATCGAAGGCGAGCCCGCCGGGCAGCGTGTGTCGACCTTGTGCCGGTGATCCCGCCGATCGGCGTGGAAGCGAGCAGGTAGGACTTCGGCGCCACCGTTGGTGACGAGGCCGTGGTGACGCTGGACGTCCCGGATTGATCACCAGTTCGGCCGTGAACCGGCCACCACCAAGCTAGGCAGCAGAACGGAAAACAACAGGCGCCAAGAGGCCGAACGGGCCGCCCACTGCTAGGTGGACAGCCCGTTGGCGAGCCGCCGGAGCATTTTCGGACATTTCAACAAAGGAGCTGATTCGAAAGAGTTCACATTGTGACGATGTACCAAGGATTCGTCGTTCTGTCCTACTCTGCGTCACTATCACACGATTTGTCAGTGCTGGGTGACGGCAGCTGCCCTTTAGGGAAGAGAATTACCCCCGTGGGTAGGATGCAGATGCGGTCGAGACCGGAGGCTCCGGAAAGCATCCAGGTCGGTGACCAGCAGCAGAGGGGGCGGCGGTGGGACACCCGGACGTCTCCATCGGGCAGCCGCTCCGGCTGACCGAGCTGGACATCGCCTCCGGCGTGGTGCTCGGCTTTCACGAGCCGAGCCCGAATCGGGACGTCCGCCGGGCGGTCGATCCATTGACGGCCCTGGAGCACGCTGTTCTCCCGGCCCTGCTCCGCAGTCCCTGCATCGTCAGCTTCTCCGGCGGAATGGATTCCTCATTCGTGCTGGCCGTGGCCACCACAGTCGCCCGGCGTGAAGGTTTGCCTGATCCGATCCCGGTCACCTGGCGCTTCACCGACGCTCCCCGGGCGGAGGAATCGAGTTGGCAGAACGGGGTCCAGCAGGCTCTGAGGCTCCCGGAATGGACGATTCTCCGGGCCGGAGACGAACTGGATCTGATCGGACCGGTGGCGGGGCGGGTGCTCGACCGCTACGGCGTCGTGCATCCGGCGAACCTGCACCTGCACCTGCCGATCATCGAAGCGGCCACCGGCGGCTCGATCCTCACCGGATTCGCCGGGGATCAGATCCTGGCCGGCTTCGGGTCGGCCGCGTCCGGGGCCAGGCGGAGTGTGCGGTCGCGGCTTCCTGATGCGGCCCGGGTCCAGCTCCGGATGGCGCGCGGTCATGATCCGTTTCCCTGGTTGCACCGGCCGATCTCCCGAGCCCGGCAACGGCAGCGGTTGGTCGAGCGACGCGGGCAACCTCACTCCATCGGCGAGCGAATCGCCTGGCATCTTCGGCGTCGGGATCTGGCGATGAGTCGGGACTACTTCGCGGCAGTGTCTGCCGACCACGATGTGCTCGCGGTACATCCTTTCCTGGACGCGGCCTTCCACCGCGCCCTGTCCGACTGGGAGTACGACTTCCCGACGGGTAGCGGTGGCCGCGCGCACATCCTGGCCCGGATGGGCTCCGGTGCGTTACCGGCTGCGGTGTGGTCCGTGCGGCCGAAAGCCCTGTTCAC
>CAXSEW010000009.1:0-20962 GCA_964236185.1 uncultured Nakamurella sp.
GGACGTGCTGGTGAACAACGCCGGCTACGGGTATCGGGCAGCCGTCGAGGAGGGTGACGACGCGGAGGTCCGCGCCCTGTTCGACACCAACTTCTTCGGCGCGGTCGCGCTGATCAAGGCGGTGCTACCCGGCATGCGGGAGCGCCGCAGCGGCGCCATCGTCAACATCTCGTCCATCGGTGCCCGAATCTCGCCGGCCGGCTCGGGCTACTACGCGGCGAGCAAGAGCGCCCTGGAGGGGTTGTCGGCGTCGCTGCGGAAGGAAGTTGCCCCGCTCGGCATCACGGTGGTCACGGTGGAACCGGGCGGTTTCCGCACCGACTTCGCCGGACGTTCATTGCAGCAGGCCGGCACGCCCATCGCCGACTACGCCGACACGGCCGGTCGCCGCCGCAAGGAGAACGACACCGCTGACGGCACCCAACCGGGGGACCCGGCCAAGGCGGCCAACGCCATCATCACCACGGTGCAGGTGACCGACGCCCCGCTGCTGCTGCTGCTGGGCAATGACGCGCTCGCGGGCTTCGACGCCGAGGCACAGGCGCAGCAGGCCGACGTCGAAGCCTGGAGGTCGGTCACCACCAGCACCGACTTCTGACGTTGCCCGGCCCGGCCTGTCGCCGGGTCGGAGCGTCCGGCCGGTACAGTCCCTGTCGGCCGACATTCGGGCGCGACGCGAGCGTCGCCGCGCGTATCGCTGGTCGTTGTCCATTGCCTCGATCAGCCGGGAAGCCCCTGTGACCAGTGAACAGCCCATGCCGTTGACCACCACCGATCCCGGCGCCGGCAGGCGGGCGCCGCGGGCGTACACCGCCTCCGACAGCGACCGGTTGTCGCTGAACGGGGAGTGGTCGTTCGCGCTGGCATCCACCGCGACCGGCCTGCCCGATGGGTTTTCCGCCGGTGCCTTCGACGACGCCGGCTGGGACCGGTTGGCGGTGCCTGGCCATTGGCAGATGCAGGGGTACGGCGCACCGATCTATACAAACGTGACCTACCCGTTCCCGGTCGACCCACCGTTCGTGCCGGACGAGAACCCGACGGGCGCCTACCGTCTGCGCTTCGATCTGCCGTCGGCCTGGCCGAGCGGCGACGCCGTCCTGCAATTTCTCGGTGTCGATTCGGCATTCACGGTGTGGCTCAACGACTCCGAGTTGGGCTGGTCGACCGGCAGCCGGCTGGTGACCGAGTTCGACGTCGGCCCGCTGCTGCGCGATAGCGGCAACGTGCTGGTGGTCCGGGTACATCAGTGGTCCCCGGCCAGCTACCTGGAGGACCAGGACATGTGGTGGCTGTCCGGCATCTTCCGCGACGTCACGCTGATCTCCCGCCCACCGCAAGCCATCGACGACTTCTTCGTGCATGCTGCCTTCTCCGCCGGGGACGGGTCCGGCACCCTGCAGGTGGAGACCAGCGAGCCCGCGACCCTCTCGGTTCCGGAGCTTGACCTGCACGAGGTGGATGCCGCACAGGAGCACCGACTTGCTGCGGTCGAACCCTGGTCGGCCGAGCGCCCCCGGCTGTACGACGGCACGCTCCGCTCCGGCGGGGAGTCGATCGCACTGCGCATCGGCTTCCGGACGGTCGCGGTGGTCGACGGCGTCATCACCGTGAACGGCGCGCGGGTGCTGTTCCGTGGGGTCAACCGGCACGAGTGGAACCCAGACCGGGGCCGCGCGCTGACCTCCGACGACATGCTCGCCGACGTGCTGTTGATGAAGCGGCACAACGTCAATGCGGTGCGCACCAGCCACTATCCACCGCACCCGGACTTCCTGGCGCTGTGTGACGAGTACGGCCTGTACGTCATCGACGAATGTGATCTCGAGACGCACGGCTTCTTCCAGAACGGCTGGCGGCGCAACCCCAGCGACGACCCGGCGTGGCAGCCGGCGCTGCTCGACCGCATGTCCCGCACCGTCGAACGGGACAAGAACCATCCCTGCGTCCTCATCTGGTCGCTCGGTAACGAGGCCGGTACCGGTCAGAACCTCGCGGCGATGGCCGATCTCGCGCACCGCCGCGATCCCGACCGGCTGGTGCACTACGAAGGCGACTTCGACTCGGGCTATGTCGACGTCTACAGCCGGATGTACGCCACCCACGCCGAGGTCGACGAGATCGGTCGGCGGGCGGAGCCGGCCACCAGCGATCCGGCGCTGGATGCACACCGCCGCGGGCTGCCGTTCATCCAGTGCGAGTACGCCCATGCCATGGGCAATGGCGCCGGCGGAATGCTGGAGTACCAGCAGCTCTTCGACCGCTACCCCCGGTGCCAGGGCGGGTTCATCTGGGAGTGGCTCGATCACGGCGTGCGGCAGAGCGCGGCGGACGGCTCCGAGTTCTTTGCCTACGGCGGTGACTTCGGCGAACCGGTGCACGACGGCAACTTCATCGCCGACGGGCTGGTCTTCCCTGACCGCACCCCGTCGCCGGCGCTGGTCGAGTACAAGCACGTGGTCGCGCCGGTTCAGCTGGACGTCGATCCGGCGGCCGGTACCGTCCGGGTGCTCAACAAGCACCACCTCATCGACACCGGCTACTTGGAGTTCCGCTGGCGGTTGGAGGAGGAGGGCACCGTTCGCGCCGAGGGCGAGCTGAACGTGCCGGTGGTGGCGCCCGGCGAGCTCGATGACGTCGCAGTGCCCGAGTTGCCTGAGGTGTCGGCCGAAAGCTGGCTCATCGTCACCGCCGTGCTGGCCGAGGACGAGAAATGGGCTGCCGCAGGCCATGTCGTTGCCGTCGGGCAGTCCCGCGTCGAAGCTCCGAGGGATCGGGCGGCGCAGCCGGCAACAGCGCCGGACCGCAGCCTGTTCGACGCGTTCGGCAGGTTGGTCCGGCTGGGTGGTATCCAGGTCACCGGACCGCAGCTGGATCTGTGGCGGGCGCCCATCGACAATGATCGGGGCGGCCATCGCGCGCCGCCGCTGGAACCCGGCTGGCGAGCGGCCGGTCTGCACCGATTGACCCACCGGGTGGTCGAGGTGCGCTGGGAGGACACATCGCTGACGGTGCGGACCCGGGTCGCCCCGGCCGGCGCCGACCGGGCGATGCTGGCGACCTACCACTGGCACAGCGAGGGAACCGAACTCCTGCTGCGGGTGGAGGTGGAACCGATCGGGGAATGGCCGGACATCCTGCCCCGCCTGGGCCTGCGGATGGACCTGCCGGCCGAATTCACCACGGTGGAATGGTTCGGGCGGGGGCCCGGCGAGGCCTACGCGGACAGCAACCAGGCGGCGCTGGTGGGACGTTTCCGCCGCAGCGTCGAGGAACTGCAGACCCCATACGTGTTTCCGCAGGAGAACGGCAACCGGCGCGAAGTGCGGTGGGCGGAACTGTCCGGGCCGCTGGGCACTGTCCGCGTGGCGGGCGAGCCGACACTCGACCTGACGGTGCGGCGCTGGACCACCGAGGATCTCGATGCCGCCCGGCACACCAACGAGCTGCAGCCGCGGGACCGGGTGTACATCAATCTCGACGCCGCGCAGCACGGCCTGGGCAGCGCTGCCTGTGGTCCTGACGTGCTGCCACCGGACCAGCTGCACCCCGGGCCGGCGACCTGGACGGTCAGGTTCAGCGCGACCTGACCGGGGTCCGCGTGGCGGGGTAGCTCCGCGGCCGGAACGCCGCGCGGGCCCGTGCTGCTGGACTCACGAGCGCGTTTTGTGCTGGTGAGCTGGTTGCACCGCGAGCAGGAGGACGGAAGGCGCTCGTCCGGCGTGGCAACATGCGGGCGGTCAGCGGTCCTCGTGCACCAGTCGGTAGACCACGTAGACGGCGAACCAGGTGATGACGATGCCCATCACGACATCCAAGGCCCCGTAGGCCAGTTCCAACATGATGCAAACACTACCCGGCCGGGGCTGCCGCCCGAGAGGCCAACCGCGCGGTGCGGCGCTGACCGGCCCACACCGGCCAGCGCCGCCCAGTAGCGCCCGTCGACAGGCGGGGTCAGCGGGTGACGATCGTGAAACCACCCGGCGCCACCGGCACCCCGCCCGTCGGCCGTCGACCGACCGGCCGGACAGCCCGGCCGTTCCGGTCGTAGGCCTGCACGATCAGCGGACCGGCGCCGGGCAGATCGACGCGCTGGTAGCGCACCTGGGTCGACACGCTGCTCAGCAGCATGGTGTTCGAACCGTCGCCGGCCAGGGCAAGGCGGGAGACCAGCGGAATCACCAGCAGTGCGTCCAGATTGCCGGTGCCACCGACGGTGAGCGCAGTGACGGTCCCCGGACCCGGCGGCACGGTGCCGTCCAGCGCGACCGGCTGCAGCTGGGTCGGTGACGGGGCATTGCCCTGGACACCGACGGTCCCGTACCGCACGGTCCCCAGCACCACGGGGCCGGCCCGGAAGGTGGTGCGGGCGGTGGAGCCGGGGACCAGCTCGACCACCGGCTGGACCAGCCGCGGCTGGTCGTCGGCCGGCAACGACCAGGTCATCGTGCTGCCCGGGCCGGCGGCGACATACCCCCCGCTCCAGGATGATTCGCCGGTCCACGCCGATGCCGGTATCACCACGGCCGCATTCCCGGTCCGGCTGCCGCTCTCGGCTTCCACCACCACCTGACCGTGGCGCGAGACGATACCGCTCGCCGCCCGCGCCATCGCGGCGACATCGGCATGCGCATCCAACAGTTGCATGGTGAGCAGGCCGTGGATCGTGGATTCGGCGCCACTGCCCTGGTTGACCGTCCCGTCGGGGGCCACACCGTCGTTGGTCACGCCGGTCGCCGGGTCGTACACCGGAATGCCCGCTTTGTTCTGCCCGAAGAACCAGCCGGCCGCAATGCCAGCCAGCGCCCGCACACCCGGCAGGCCCGCTGCCTCCGCCACGGCGAACAGGCTCTGCACCCGGGCGTCCGCACCGTAGGCGATCTGGGTGCCGTCCACGGGCGTCGGCAGCCAGCCGTTGTCCGGACCGGTCGCGGTGAGCAGGTGCGGGCTGAATCCGGCGGCGTCCCCGATGGCCGGCGGCAGCAGGCTCGCATCGTGCAGCGCGGTCGAGGCGGCCGCCAACGCGGCGGGCATCTGGGCACCCCAGGCGTGCCAGTCGGAGCGGGACAGCGCCCACGGCAACAGCGCACGATAGGGCCAGGTGGTCGTGGTGCCGGCCGACATGCGGGCAACCCCGGCGGACAGCTGGGCCAATGCGGTGCGGGCGGCCGCCGGGGCGTTCTGGCCGAGGGCGTTGACGTACGCAGCCAGGCCCAGCATTGCCTCCGACGAGGCGTCGGCGCCGTCGACGATCAACCAGGCCGGCACCTCCACCCCGTGGATCACCTGGTAGCTGCCGTAACGGACCAGCACATCGCGCCGCAACGCGGTGACGGCCAGATCCATCCGGGTGCGCAGGAACGCCGCGAAGGCGGGGTCGCTGCTGCGGAATGCTGCGTATCCCTCGCCGAACGCCCACAGGCTGCGGGCGAGCCAGTAGGACGGGCCGGTATCGGCCGGGTTCGGGGTGTCCGGCGGCGTCGGGGTGGGGTTCAGCGAGCCGTCGGGCTGCATCCACAGCACCGACTCACCGGCATGCGCGCCGGTCAGCGTCTGGAAGTAGGCCAGTCCCCGCATTTGCTGGTAGGCCTTCGTCCGCGACGCCTGGTCGCCGGTGGCCTGCCACTGCCGCAGGTACACCACTGCTGCCCGGGCGATGTCGTCCGAGTCGAAAGCGCCTTGGCCCCAGGTATTGTCGACCGCGTTGTAAGCGCCGCCGCCCACCCGTTGAAAGGTGCCACCGGGCCGCGGGTCGGCGTAGACCCACAGCACCCCGATCGTCGGTTCCTGCGCCAGCCGGTAGGTGCTGTGCGCCGCGGTGTCGGTGACGGCGACCTGCTCGTACAGGTAGTCCAGGTGAGCCAGGTTGGTCAGTCGCGGCGAGGTGGTCGCCCTGGCGGCCGACCGGAGGCCCCGGTCGGCCGCTGCCGCGGTCGCCGGCGGGGCCAGCAGTCCGGCGGTCACCGTCACACCGGCGGCGCCCAGGAATGCGCGCCGGTTGAGCGGGCTCACGAGGCGTTCCTCGTCCGGTCGAGCGTGGCGACACCGATTCGCGAATCGGCCATGCCGTAGAACACGAATCGCTGGCCGTCGATCATCTCGATGGCGGTGGGGAAGACGACATTGGGCACGATGCCCTCCGTTTCGGCGTCGGTCGAAGGTTCCAGTAGGGGGATGGGCGTGCGGGCCAGGACCCGGGACGGGTCGTCGGCCGAAAGGATCATTGCGCCGGCGGAATACCGTGCATTCTGCTGCTGGTCGACGCCCGGCACGATGGTGCCCGCAACACCGTGGTGGATCAGCAACCAGCCTTCGTCGACGCGGATCGGCGGCGGCCCGGCCCCGATTTTCAGCGCCTCGAAGTCGAATTCCGGCATCGCCACCAGGGTGTGGGCGCGGAAGTGCACCAGCGCCGAGATGTCTTCGCGGACCAGGTCGGCCGGAACGTAGGAGATCCAGATACCGGGCCGGTCATCGGTCAACCAGCCGGGTAGGTGGTCGCCGGCACCGGGCACGATCCAGTCGAGGTCCCACATCGGCCGATGCAGTGCGGCGAAGCACATCTCACCGCCCGGCCCCGGCACCGGCTCGGGAAAGAAGACGACGTCCTTGTTGGGTACCAGGTTCAGATCCATGTCGAGATCGGCCTGGTACTCGAAGTGCACCGGGCCCAGACGCCGCCAGGTACGCAGGTCGACGGACGTGGCGAGCGCCGGACGGGGACCGATCGGGCCGTAGGCCACGTAGGTCATCACGAAGACGCCCAGGTCGAGTATCCAGCTGATCCGGGGGTCCTCGACGCCGGCGTGCAGCGGGCTGTGTTCCCAACCTGCGTCCGGTGCCAAGACCACCCCTTCGCGGTCCACTCCGACCGGCCTTCCATCGGTGATGAGGATGCGGGCCAGGCCCACCTTCGACACGTTGCCGGCCGCGACCAGACGGGGGAGCAGGTACAGGGTTCCGTCGGGCCCCCACCCGCTGGCCGGGTTCAGCACGCCCTCCGCTTCGTCCGGATTTCCCGGCTCCGGGCGCATCAAAATACCGGTGCGGGTCAACGTGTAGGGGACGCCGTCGCCGACCGATTGCTCGGGCGGCGCGACCGCGACACCCCGGCCTGCCGAGCCGGACCCGGTCATCCCTTCACCCCGGAACCCAGGTCCGTGGAGATGAACTTCCGCTGGAAGATGATGAACAGTCCCACCGCGGGCACTGCCAGGACGACCGCGCCGGCCAGAATGGCGCCGAACGGATTCGCGGCGGTCGCCGAGACGGTCGAGATGTAGTTGGCCAGCGAGACCGCAAGCGGCTGCAGCCGTTGCTGTTTGGTGATCAGGAACGGCCAGAGGAACTCGTTCCACGGGCCGATGAAGGTGAGCAGCACCGCTGTCAGCAGTGCCGGCCGCACCAGCGGCAGGGCGATCGACCGCAGCACCCGGAGTTCGTTGGCGCCGTCGATGCGGGCCGCATCGAACAGCTCCCCGGGCAGCTGCAGGAAATACTGCCGGAAGATGAAGACCGCGGTGGAGTTGATCGCGTACGGCAGGATCATGCCGAGGTAGTTGTCGGCGAGGCCGTAGGTCCTGGCGATCAGCACGTAGAGCGGAATCATCAGCAGCTGGAACGGCACCACCTGGATCAGCAGCATCGCGCCGAACAGCGTTCCCTTGCCGCGGAAATGCAGTAGCGCCAGTGCATATCCCGCGAGTACGCCGAACACCATGGTGCCCAGTAGCACTCCGCCGGTGAAGATGCCGGAGTTCAGCAGTGATCGCCACAGATTGATGGAGCCGTTGATCTGGACGAAATTGTGACCGGTGATGTTGCCCGGGCTCGGGAATGCGCCGGCCACCGACGTATTCGGCTCCTTCTGCAGGGAGCCGATGACCATGTAGTAGAACGGGAACAGGAACGCCAGCGCGCCGATGATCAGCACCAGATACGTGACGGCTCGGGCGCCCGCTCCACTGCGGCGGGGAGCGGACGCAGCTCCGTCCACGGCCACGGCCGGTTGATTGAGAATGGTCATCGGTCGGTCCCCTCGGTGAAACGGCGGCTGATCAGCGCGATGATGAGCACGGCGATCACCAGGACCACACCGATCGCCGCCGCGACATCTGGATTGCCCTGCTCGATGCCCTTTTGGTACATCAGCAGCACCGGTGAGGTGGAGGCCTTGTTGGGCCCGCCGCCGGCGGTGAGCAGGTACGGCTCGGTGAAGAGATTGGCGCCGGTGACGATGGCCAGCAGGACGACCAGGCCGGTGGCCGGGCGGACGCCGGGCAGCGTCACTGCGGTGAACGATTTCCAGCGGCCGGCGCCGTCGGTGGCGGCGGATTCGTACAGCTCTTTCGGGACATTCTGCAGCGCCGCCAGGTACAGCAGGATGAAGAAGCCCAACTGCTTCCAGGTCACGAAGATGGCGATGACCGGCATGGCCCAGAAGGAGTTCACCAACCACGACGGGTTGGGCGCGAGCGGCCCGAGCACCTTGTTGACCAGCCCGGTGGAGTTGAACAGGAACAGCCATACCCCGACGACGGCGACGCTGGCAGTTACATAGGGCACGTAGTAGGCGACCCGGAAAAAGGTTCGCCCGCGGATGGCCTGGTTCAACGCCGCGGCCAACAGCAGGGACAGCACCACGGTCAGCGGCACGTTGATGAGCAGGAACACCCCGACGTGGCCGAACGAGGCGAGCACGTCCGGATCGGTCAGCGCCGTCTTGAAGTTAATGAACCCGACGAAGGGGTGCGGGACGCTGACACCCGGTGCGGTGAAGAAGTAGTCGTGCACCGACATGTACAGCGCGAAGCCCAGCGGAAAGGCGAACACGACGGCCAGGAAGACCGCGTAGGGCGCGGCCAACACCATGCCGATCGGCTGGCGACCGAGAATCCGGACGGCCCAGCCCTGGCGTTTCGCCGTCTGCTGGTCGGGAGCGGGTGGAGTGGCAGCACCCGGTGGGGTGCGGGCTGCGATCGGAGTACTCATCGCGCAGTCCTACGACTGACCGGCGAGCGTATCGATCTTGGTGGCGGCCCCGGCCAGGGCGGCCTTGGGATCGGCCTTGGCGAAGATGACCGACGACGACCAGGCGTCGCGAAAAGTCTGCCAGATCTGCACGGAGTTCGCGACGTTGGGGACCTCGACCGTCCGGGCGGCCTGCTCGGCGAACAGCTTGTACGAGGGGTTCTTGGCGAAGTAATCGGCATAGACGGTCGCCACGTCCTTGCGCAGCGGCATCTGGCCGGTCAACGTCAGCAACTGGGAATCGGCGTCCTGGCTGGTGGAGAACTTCATGAATTCCCACGCGGTGCCCTTGTTCTGGCAGGACGCGTACATCGCGACGTTCTTGGCATCGGAGAAGGTATGGATCTTGTCGGCGGTCATGCCCGTCGACGTCGGGACCGGTACCACGCCCCAGTCGACCTTGCCCTTGTAGTTGGCGATGGCCCACGGGCCGACCACGGCCATGGCGGCCGTACCGTCCGCGAACGAGTCACCGTTGTAGATCTCGGTTGCGGCCAGCTTCTGGCTGTAGAGCTGCTGCCAGAAGGTGGCGACCGCCTGGCCCTGGGCATCGTTGAACGA
Source organism: uncultured Nakamurella sp. (assembly GCA_964236185.1). Taxonomy (GTDB): domain Bacteria; phylum Actinomycetota; class Actinomycetes; order Mycobacteriales; family Nakamurellaceae; genus Nakamurella. The sequence continues at coordinate 9,592 of CAXSEW010000009.1, forward strand.
CGCCTTCTTGTCCACGACCAGTTGCTTGCCGGTGGTTTCAGCCGCGTACAGCGGGTAGAAGTCGAACCACGACTGGTAGAACTCGCTGGTGGGTGCCGGATAGATCGCGTACTTGGCCGCCTTGCTGGAGACGACCTTTTTCGCGGTGGCCAGGAACTCCGCGTAGGTGGCCAACGGCGGGTTGGTGGTGTCGATACCGGCCTTGGCGAAGACCTTCTTGTTGTAGAAGATCATCACCGGGTTGGATTTCCATGGCATCTGGTAGTAGTGCCCGTCGGAGGACTGGTACTGCTTGGCGAGATCGCCGGTCCGGCCCTCGATGTACGAGGCGCCGTCGGCGAAGGTGTGGAGATCGATGAGCCCGCCCTGCTTCTGGAACTGGGAGACGGAGGCGGGTGAGGTGTTGTAGATCAGGCAGGGCTCGGTGCCGGCGGTGATGGCCGCCCCGATCACCTCTTCCGACGACTTACCGGCCGGAACTTCCTGGGCGGTCACCGTCTGGTCGGCGTGGGCCTTGTTCCAGGCGGCCACGGTCGCCTTGCCCCACGCCACTTCCTGGGCGTTGTTGGAATACCAGATCGTGATCGCGCCGGTGGTGGTGGCGCCGGCGGACCCACTGCTGGATCCCCCGCATGCGGTCAGGGTGATGGTGGCGGTGAGCAGGCCGGCGACGGCCAGCGCAGTTCGTTTCATGACGACTCCTTTGTCGTGGTAGGGGGTGTGGCTCGTGCCCGGCAGGCCGGGCACGGTGGGTGGGCACAGTGGGCAACGCGGCTGTTCGCCGTGTCAGAGGAACGGCCCCGGTTGGTGGCCGCAGTGTCGAGGCTCAGGGTGGCGACGCGGTCGATTCCCGCAGGACGAAGGCCGCGGCCGGTAGGTGTACGTCTACGGACGGGTGACCGGCCAGTTGGGCGAGCAGCGCGGTCGCCGCCGACTGTCCCCAGGCGAAAGCATCGGTCCGCACGGTGGTGAGCGGTGGATGCAGATAGGCCGAGACCTCCGTGTCGTCGAAACCGACGACGGAGAGATCTCGCGGGACGGACAGTCCCCGGCGGTTGGCCTCCGCCATGCCGGCGACGGCCATCAGGTCGCTGGCATACAGGATGGCGCTCGGGCACTCACCGCGCGACAGCAGTTCCGCGGTGGCGGCAGCGCCGCCGGCGGCGGTGAAGTCGGTCTCGACGAAACGTCCCGGCGGCAGGCCGGCCGCCGCCAGGGCGGCTGACCACAACCGGCGCCTGCGGTTCACGTGCTGGTAGTGGCCCGGGCCGCCGACGTGGGCGATGCGCCGGTGTCCCAGCCCGATGAGGTGCGCCAGGGCCGCTTTCACTCCTGCCGAGTCGTCCAGGCAGACCGCGGGCGTGGTACTGCTGCGGCTGGGCCGGTTCAAGGTCACCGCGGGCAGGCCCAACTGCTCCAGCAGAGCAGGACGTGGATCGCGCCGGCGGATATCGGTGACGATGACGCCATCCGCCCGGCCGTTCGCGAGTTCGGTATAGGCGATGGTCTCCGCCTCGTCATCGGGCACGAATCGGAGGACGAGCGACATGTCGGCCGGCGCCAGCACCTTCTCGACCCCGGCGATCAAGGCCGGAAAGAACGGATCGGCGCGCAGCATCTCCGGGCGGCGGGCGAGCACCAGGGCCAGCGACAGCGTCCGCGAGGACGACAGGGCCCGCGCGGTGCGGCTCGGACTGAAACCGAGCTCCTGCACCGCGGACAGGATGCGAGCTTTGGTTTCCACCGAGACACCGGGGCGATTGTTCAATGCGAAGGATACGGCGCCCTTTGACACCCCGGCGCGCGCGGCGACATCGGTGATCGTCGGTTTGGCAGTCACCGCAGCTTCCCTTCGTCATCGAACGGTGTAGACAGCTAAACCGGTTTATGAAGGGGTGTCAACACCTCGGCCGGACCACTCCTCAGGATCGACCTACGACAAGGTGAATTGCGGGCAACCGGCCGACGAGGCGCCGGCCGGTTGTCGTGTGGGCAGCTGAGCCCGCCGGGCGATCGCTCAGGAGTCCCAGATGGGACCGAAGGCAGGAACGCCGCGCTGCTGGAGCTCGGTCACCAGGCGCATGGTGGCGTCCTTGTTGGAGATGCAGATGATCGCCTCCGCTCCGGTGTCGCGGTAGACCTGGTAGGCAAGTGCGGCCAGGTCCGGCTTGCCCTTCTCGTCGCTGTTCCACAGCAGGGCATCGGGTTGTGCCCGGAAGATCTCAGCGACCAGTTCGGCGCCGTAGGTGCGCTCGGGGTTTCGCGTCACCCAGACCAGATGAGCAGGGGTGGGATCGTTCAGCAGGTGCGGCAGTGCGGGGGCGATGCCACTGCCGGTGGTGATCCAGACGACCTTGGTGAACAACCGGCCGACCGAACCCACACCGGTGGTCGGCACGCCGCGGGTCCAGACGTGGTCCGGGGAGTCGGCGATGAAGTCGCCGGTCCATCCACCTGCCCGGGAGACCGCGACGCGGAACCCGTCTTTGCCGGGCGCGGTCATGTTGGCGAAGGCATGCCACTGGCCGAGCGGGTGGCGGGCGATCTTGCTGGCCGAACCGACCCGGACCCGACCGTGCCCGAAGGTCACCAGCGCGACGTGGTCCGACGGCTGGGTGATGGTCACCGGTACCCGGCGCAGCTGCAGCCATGGGATGGCGGCGAAGAGGAAGAGCGTGGCCAGGATCCAGGTGTTGGGCGATGCCACGATGTCGGCTCCGGCGGGACCGGCGGCGGCGGCGGCGTGCAGCACGGTCAGCGTGGTGAACAGGATGATGGCCAGCCAGCCGCCGTAACGGTGCGTCGCTTCGAACAGGTCGTGGTGGTGGTGGCGCATCGAGGGGCGGGCGCAGAAGGACATGATCAGCAGGTTCAGCGCAATGGCGACCACGACGAGGAGGATGGCGATGTGCTGCGCCCTACCGGCGCTGGGAGGCGGGATGACAACCACGCACCCGGCGTACAGGACGAACCATGCGGTGGCCGAGATCGCCGCTCCCACATGGACTCCGCCGGGTACGTGGTGCACCTGAGCCAGTGCTGCCCGCAGCCGCAGCGGCCAACGAAGCGGAGCTGACGTCGTCACCGCGAACAGGGTGTTGACGAAATATTGCTGACGCATCAACGCGGCAAGTCCGATGTTGACGCTGGCCGCCGTCAGCAGGCCGGTGAGCATTAGGTTCCACGACGGCTGCTGCAGCAGGAACACCACACCGAATGCCACGTTGGCCGAGACGACCAGCACCAGCAGCCGGTGGAACGGCGAGAACGAGCGATGGGAGAGTCTTCCGCGGTACCCGGTCAGCAGCGCCGGCAGATCACGCTGCACCTGCGTGCCGGTTGGACCGACTGCCGTGAACTGCTTCTCGATGACCGGGTTCATGACGATCGCCTCCGCTGCTGGCGCCTGGACGCTCCAGGCATGCAGTGAGCATCCCGCCGATCCGCGGCCGGAGACATCGACCGACCAGCCGATTGACCGGTGGACAGGAATCCGACGATTGGTGGACACCGAGTTGCCCGCCATGGGCCATGTCGCCTGATGACCAGAAGGTGCGCCGTCACCTCCTCCGGCCCATCGATTGCCTCTGCTGCACCGGACCCGCATCATTGCCCACATGACCGCCGCAGCCACCGCCCAGCTGACGATGCATCGGCACTCGCTGCTGCCTGCCGCCCGCAGATCATGACCGGGCTGGTCAGGCAACAACCGCTCAGAGCGTTCGCGCAGTGACAACCGCGCGGCTGCAACGACTGTCCAGGCCCGCGGACGCGACCGCGGCGCGGCCGGTCCGTATCGTCCACCTGGGGTTGGGCAACTTCTTCCGGGCGCACCAGGCCTGGTACACCGATCTGGCGCCGGAGGATGACGGGTGGGGGATCGCCGCCTTCACCGGCCGGTCGACGGCGCTGGCCGATGCCCTCACCGCACAGGACGGCCTGTACACGCTCATCGTCCGGGGTGCCGACGGCGACGACGCCCGGGTGGTCGGCAGCCTGTCCCGCACCTACCCGGCCGCCGACAAATCGGCCTGGCTCGGCTACCTGGCCAGCCCCGACGTGCGCATCCTGACCGTGACGGTCACCGAAGCCGGCTATCTGCGAAATCCTGCAGGCGGTCTGGATACCGCCCGACCGGAGGTGCAGGCGGACCTTGCCGCGCTCCGCGCCGACCTGGGCGCAGCGGCGTCAACCATGGCCGGCCGGCTGGTGGCCGGCCTGGCTGCCCGGCGCGCCGCAGTTGCCGGCCCGCTGGCCGTGGTGTCGTGCGAAAACCTGCCCGGCAACGGCGCCATCACCGCGCGGGTGGTCGGCGAGTTCGGCGAGCTGCTCGATCCGTCCCTGGCCCAATGGATCGCCGGCTCAGTTTCCTTCGTGACCACTGTGGTCGACCGGATCACCCCGGCCACCACCGACGCCGACCGGGACGCCGCCGCAACCCTGACCGGGCGACTGGATACGGCACCGGTGGTGACCGAGCCCTATACGGAATGGGTGCTGTGCGGTGCGTTTCCCGGTGGTCGACCGCGCTGGGAGGCGACCGGCGCCCGGTTCGTCGACGACGTCACCCCCTTCGAGGAGCGAAAGCTGAGGCTGCTCAACGGCGGTCACTCGCTGCTCGCCTACGCCGGCAGCGCCCGCGGTCACCAGACCATCGCGGCGGCCGTGGCCGACCCGGTCTGCCGGGACTGGTTGCAGCAGTGGTGGACCGAGGCGAGCGCGCATCTCAGCCTGCCGCCGTCCGAGGTGGTGCAATATCGGATGGCACTGCTCGACCGATTTGGGAACGCCCGCATCCAGCATCTGCTGGCGCAGATCGCAGCGGACGGCTCGCAGAAGATTCCGATCCGGGTACTGCCCGTCATCGCCGCCGAGCGGTCCGCCGGCCGGCTGCCCATCGGCGGCCTGCGCATCCTCGCCGCCTGGATCAACCACCTACGTGGGGCCGGGGTGCCGGTGAAAGACATTGCGGCAGAACAATTCCAGGCGCTCGCCAGTAGATCTCTGGCAGTCGCGGTGCCGGCGGTGCTCGCCGCACTCGACCCGGCTCTGACGGCCGACGACGCGGTCGTCGCCACCGTGCTCGCCCTGTGCCGCTGACGAGAGGCGAAGCACAGTGTTCTCAGTACCAGCGATCTCGCTGTCACTGCCCCAGGCGTCCGTCGATCCGTTCGCGCAGCAGGTCGACATGGCCCAGGTGGCGGGAATACTCCTCGATCATTCCGACGAGGGCTTCGCGCAGCGACATGGCGCCACCGCCACTGCCGTGCTGGTTCAAGGCATCATCGGCGGTGACGTCCAGATCGGGCGCGTCGGCCACGAATTGCACTGCGAATTCCACTTCGGTACGCCAGGCCTCCCACGCCTGGGCCACCACTTGCGGGTCGGCGACAGCACCGTCGAAATCGCCGTCGCGCTCCGTGTCGGAGCAGTAGAGCCGTGGAATGTCCTGGCCGGCCATCAGCCTCCGGAACGTGGCGCGCTCCACCTCGGCCAGATGGCGCACCAGTCCGAGCAGCGACATGGTGGATGGTTCGACGGCACGCCGAGCCATCGCGTCCGCACCCAGGTCGGCGCACTTCATCTGCAGGGTCAGTCGTTGACGGCGGAGCGATTCCACCAGCGTCGCCCGCTCGTCACCCAGCCGCGGTCCGTTCTCGCGGGGGTCGTCGTCGGACGGCCGGCCGTCGGCGGTGAACATGTCGGCTCTTCGGGTAGCGGGCATGGCTCGCATCATCTGACGATCCTGGCGATCGAACAACCACTCATTGCATCTGCGACGGAAAAAGATGAAGGCATTCCACCCATGACCGGCGTGCGTCTGACGACGACTGCTCTGCGCATGACGATGAATTGGTATGTCGCCGAGAGCATGATCGCCGAGCGGACCCGGGGCCCGGTGGAGGCCGACGGCCGACGTCGGCCCGAGCTCCGCCACACGCGAGCCCTGCGTTCCGGTCAAGGCGCGGCCGATCCGGGAGTTTGACGGTAGACCTCGCCGGGACAGGTTCGTCACCGGACAGGGCCGTTGCGCGACGACAGGCCGGTGCCCCGTCCCTCGGCCACCGCGTTCGTGGGTCGTGCCGACGAGCTCGCCGCCGCGAGGTCCACCGGGTCGCTGACCTCGGTCGGGTCGCGCGTGCAGGTCGGTGACTACGGCCTGCCTTACCTGCCGATCATCGACGCGCTCCGGGGACTGCGAGAGACCTGTCAACGGTGGTCGACGACGGCATGGCGCAGGGCCAGCTGCCAGGGTGCACCTGAGCCACATCATGGGCAGGCTGAACGCCGGGACCCGCACGGAAGCCGTTGCGCTCGCCCGTCAGGCGGGCCTGTCATCCGACTGACCATCGCTGGCAGGATAGGTGTCAGCCGGCGGACGGACCGCAGCTCGACCGAAAAGGTAAGCGCCGATGACAATCCAGGAGCCACCCACCACCCCAGGCACCCTCGACGGCCTGGCCGGCGAACGCTTCGTCGCGCTGACGACGTTCCGCCGGAGCGGCGCGGCAGTCGCAACGCCGGTGTGGATAGCCGGTGCCGGGAAGGACCTGGTGATCACGACGCCCGCCGCGAGCGGAAAGGTCAAGCGCCTGCGCAACAGCGACCGGGTACTGCTGCAACCCTGCAGCCGGAGCGGCACCGTCGCTCCGGGCGCGCCGACGGTCGAGGCCAGGGCCGTCATCCTCGGTCCGGACGTCGACCATCCGCAGGAGGCGGACGCGATCCGGCGGAAGTACGGTCTGGAGTACCGGATCATCGTCGCCATCGAGGGCGTGAGCCGCCGGGTGCGCAGGCAGACGTCGGAGCGGCTGATCCTGCGAATCACCTCCGCCGGAACGGCCGGCTGACCGCGGCAGGTTTCACCGGCGCGCTGGTGATCAGCGTGCGGTGCCACCGCTACAGATCGGGCAAGCCCATACGGTCGCGTCGGTAGGCACCGAGCGCGTCTCCCAGCGCTCGTGCCAGAGCGGTGGCGGACGCGGTGTCGGTCTGTTCGATCCGGTACGAGCGGCGGCCCGAAGTGGGAACGAACACCTCGGTACCGCGCTCGCCGCGGAGATCGACGCCTGGCTCCAGATGACCGTAGGGCAGCGTGAAGATCTCCCAGCGCGGACGAAATCCGCCCGACGAACAACCCGCCAGGAACTTCCGGTCGGTCACCAGCACCACGCCACCCTCCAGCAGCACCCGGCCGTCCGCCTCGCCGACCTCCTGCACCAGCTGCCGGAGCGACACCGTCTCGTCCGGCTCCAGGTAGGGGATCAGGGCCGCCCGTTCGCCTTTGGCCGGCTTGCTGCGGCCGAGCGCCTCGTCGTACCCATCAGCTCCGGTACGCGTCGCCATTCCCATCGCCTCCTTGCCCTGCAGTATTCCCCCGGCCTGGAACGGGAGACCAGCGGTGTGCAGATCGCCGGCCGACTTCGTACCGATGGGGCAGGCCACGGCTGACACCACACCGGGGGCCACGGTGGGTGCCGAGCGGTCGCGGTGGGATGGATGTCGACCACATCGCCGTCGCCGACGGCGTGAACCCGGCCTCCCGGACCCGGTGAAGGAGAGATTGGGACACTTTAGAACCGGACGTGGACACGGTCGTCCCGGGAAATTCGTGAATACTGAACAACGCGTGACAGCGCGGGCGGCACATTGAGCGGTCGGGTGGCAATCTGCGTTCTAGAGCACCGGGAAATAGCTCAGGGTAATGTCCGCCGAGCGGTGCGCGGCGAAGTGGATGGAAGTATGACAAAGTATGACCACGTAGTGTTGAATAGCGGTGTGATATCCACAGGCGGGTGACATCGCAGGGTCGAGAGCCGTTGATGATCATTCGCTCTGAGTACCGTTGATCTTTTGATCAGGAAGTGCAACTTCAGCAGATGAGGTCGGGTGCGTCAACGGACCGAAGCACCCCATGTAGCTGGTATCGCAGTCGGTCATGGCTGATACGGCTGGGCGCGCCATCACGACCGATCTCCCCGCCTTGCGGCTGCTGGTCGACGCCGCGCCCTACCTGATGTGGATGGCTGGTGTCGACGGAACGATCGAGTTCGTCAATCAGCACTGGATCGACTACTCGGGGTACCGCCCAGAGGTGGGGACGACCTGCACACGGCGGCGGCTGCTCCACCCCGACGACGTCGACCGGGTCAACCTGGCGCAGTGGGACGCCGTCACCCTCAATGTCGGTTTCCAGTTGGACTGCCGGATCCGGCGCTTCGACGGCGAATATTGCTGGCACGAATGCCATGCCCGCCCCATCTTCGATGACTCGGGCACGGTGCTGATATGGGTGGGCACCGCGTCAGACATCGACGAGGCCAAGCGGTCGGAGCAGGAACTACGGGCCGCCCAGCGCCGGACCGCGGAATCGCTGTCGGTGCTCGAGATGTGGCAGTCGACATCGCCGGTCGGGCTGGCTCTTGTCGACCGCGACGCCAGATACCTCCGCATCAACGACACGTTGGCCGCCCTGGGCGGCTTCTCCGCGGAAGAGCGACTCGGGAAAACGATCGGCGAAGGGGCACCTGCTCTATGGCTGCACTTGGAGCCGTTCTTCCACCAGGTCGTCGAGACCGGGGAAGCGGTGTTGGACATCGAGATCGACGGACGGGTGACCATTGATCCGACACGGCAACGTGATTGGCTCGGCAGCTACTATCCGGTGTCGCTCGACGACGAGGTCATCGGAATCGGCGTCATCGCCGTCGATGTCACCGAACAGAAAGAAGCCGAGCTAGGACTTCGGCAGCTGGCGACGATTGTCGAGAATTCCAGCGAGGCCATTTTCAGCACCACCCCGGAGGGCGTCGTGACGACCTGGAATCCGGCTGCGCAGCGGCTGTTCGGTTACCGCCCCGATGAGGTCATCGGTCGGCCGCTGTCGCTGCTGGCGCCGGGTGACCGCCTGCCGGAGCAGGAGGGACACCGCGCCGTCCTGGCGGCCGGCGGCCAGACCCAACGCCGCGAGACAACCGGTCTACACCGGGACGGCAGCACCTTCGACGTGCTGGTCAGCGGCTCGAAGGCGACCGACGACGCCGGACGGGTGGTCGGCCTGTCGATCGTCGTCCAGGACATCACCGAACGGCTGCAGGCCCAGCGGGCGTTGGCGGCCAGCGAACGCCGGCTCGCCGAGGCGCAGCGCATCGCCGGGTTGGGCAGCTTCGAGGTCGACCTGGCCACCGGCCGGCAGAGCTGGTCGGCAGAGCTGTACAACATCCTCGGTCTCGATCCGGGTCTTCCACCGACCCAGGATTTGTTCGGTTCGCGCATGTACCCGGACGATCAGTACACGCTGTTCACCGCGTGGAGGCGAGCCGTCGCCGACGGGACGGCCTTCCACCTCCAGTACCGGATCATTCGGCCGGACGGTCAGATCCGCCACATCGATGCGCGCGTGGTCGCCGAGTTGTCCGAGGACGGCAGGCCAGTCCGGATCTCCGGAACGCTCCGGGACAACACCGACAAGGTGGAGGCCGATCGGGTCCGGCGAGCCGCCCAAGCCCGATTCGAGGCGGCTTTCGAGCAAGCCGGTATCGGCGCCGGCATTCTGGACCTCGAAGGAAGGCCGATCCGATTGAACGCTGCCGCCTGCCGCATACTCGGGCGCCCGGAAGAAATCCTGGTCGGGCGGAGCTGGGCCGAGTTCAGTCATCCCGACGACGTGCGGCTCGGTGCGGCGATGGCCAACCGGGCCGATCCGAACGACGACAGCTATTCCGACGAGCGGCGTTTCCTCCGCCCTGATGGCAGCGTGGTGTGGGCCTCGCTGCATCTGCGGCTGGTACGTGATGAAACGGGCCGACCCGAGTACTACCTCGCGCAGTTGCAGGACATCTCCGCGCCCAAGCACATGCAACAGGAACTCAGCCACCGGGCGTTGCACGATTCGCTGACCGGCCTGCCCAATAGAGCCTTGATGACCGATCGGCTGACGCAGGGTCTGGCCAGTGCTCGTCGGGGGCACGGGCAAGTGGCGGTCATCTTCATCGACATCGATCATTTCAAGTTCATCAATGACTCCTTCGGTCATACCGAGGGTGACATGCTGTTGAAACAGGTGGCCGCTCGCATCAGCGCCGTCATCCGGGACCGCGACACCGTGGCCAGATTCGGTGGCGATGAATTCGTGGTGCTCTGCGAACAAGTCGAGATGGCCGAAGTCCAGCAGATCGCCGGACGCATCTTGGCGATTCTGGGACAGCCTTACCAGATCGCCCGTCACGAGGCGCTGGTCACCGTGAGCGTCGGCATTGCGGTCTCCACACCTGACGCCACTCCGGAAGCGCTGCTGCGCGAATCCGACGCGGCCGTGCACCTGGCGAAGAACCGTGGCCGCGGCCGCATCGAACTTTTCGACAGCGTCGTTCAATCACACGTCGAACAGCGGTTGGCCACCGCCGCTTCGCTACGAAAAGCATTGGAGCGCAACCAACTGACCGTCGTCTATCAACCAGTGGTCGACCTCACCACGGGCGCGATGGTGAGCGCCGAGGCGCTGTTGCGATGGAACCATGAACAGCGCGGCCCGATCAGTCCCCTCGAATTCATCCCGATCGCGGAAGAAACCGGACTGATCGTGCCGATCGGGGCCTGGGTGCTCGAGCAGGCCTGCAGTCAACTGGTCCGGTGGCGCAGCCAGGTGCCGTCGATGACCATCGCGGTGAACCTGTCGGTGCGGCAGATCGTCGAGCCGGACATCGCGCCGATGATCGCTGGTGTCCTGGACCGCACGGGCGCGCCGGCCGGGTCGGTCACGTTGGAGTTGACCGAGAGCGTCTTCATGAATGACGCCGAGTACTTCACCGAGATCCTGACCCGGATCAAGGCGCTCGGGGTCAGGCTGGCGATCGACGATTTCGGTACCGGTTTCTCCTCGTTGTCCTACCTCAAGAGCTTCCCGGTCGACGCCGTCAAGATCGACAGGACGTTCGTCGACGGGCTGGGCACCGACCCTCACGATGTTGCGCTGGTCGCCGCCATCGTCGCGATGGCCGACGCTCTCCAGCTCACCGTGACGGCCGAAGGTATCGAGACGATCGACCAACTGGCGATCCTGGCTCGTCTGCAGTGTCAGCGGGGCCAGGGTTTCCACCTGGCCCGGCCGATGGCCGTGTCGGCAATCGACGCCCTGATCGCCAGATCCCACCACTGGGCCGTGAGATGAACGGCGACGATCGCCGGACATCCTGACTGACGGACGGCTATCGCGGCGATGAGGTCCGGTGCGCCAGCCACGCCTGTTGCAGCAACGTCGCACTCCCGACTACTAACGGTCGCCGTCGCCAGAATCCGCGCAGTGCATCCTGGTCGACCCATTCCGGGTCGACGCCGCCACCGTCCCAGCTGCGGATGAAGTCCTCGGTGG
>CAXSEW010000010.1:0-20510 GCA_964236185.1 uncultured Nakamurella sp.
GTCGCGCGCTCGCCGTTCGGCCAGGCCGCCGCCTGGCCCGTCGTGGAGACCGTGCAGCGCGACGGCATCTGCGTCGAGGTCATCGCCCCGGCGCCCGGCCTGGATCCCGACATCGGCGCCGCAGCGACCCGGATCGCCCTGCAGATCGCCGGCGACCTGGACGTGGTCGGCGTGCTGGCCGTCGAATTGTTCGAGGTCGACGTCTTGACGCCCGGCGCTCCCGACGGCCTGCTGATCAACGAGCTGGCCATGCGCCCGCACAACTCCGGGCACTGGTCGATGGACGGGTCGGTGACCAGCCAGTTCGAGCAGCACCTGCGGGCCGTGCTGGACTACCCGCTCGGCCGGACCGACGCCGTCGCGCCGTACACCGTGATGGCCAATGTGCTCGGCGGTACGGATGACTCCGCACCGGGCTCCGCGCTCGATATCGGCATGGACGAGCGGGTGCACCACCTCGCCGCCAGGTTCCCCCAGGTCAAGGTGCATCTGTACGGCAAGGCGTTCCGGCCCGGGCGGAAGCTCGGCCACGTCAACATCGTCGGGGACAACCTGCCGCAGCTGCGCCGCATCGCCGCGCTCGCGGCCGGGTGGCTGGGTACCGGGCTCTGGGGTGACGGCTACGAGATCCACTCCGGCCAGGTGTCCGATCGTGGTGCGGAAGGTGCACGATGACTGACCCGGTGGGCCCGGTGGCCCCGGTGGTCGGGCTGATCATGGGCAGCGACTCGGATTGGTCGGTGATGTCCGGAGCCGGCGAGGTTCTGGACGACTTCGGCGTGGGCTACGAGGTGGGCGTCGTGTCGGCGCACCGAACCCCTGGCCGGATGATGGAGTACGCGACTAGCGCGGCAGGTCGCGGACTACGGGTGATCATCGCCGGGGCCGGCGGTGCGGCCCACCTGCCTGGCATGGTCGCGTCCGCGACGGTACTGCCGGTGATCGGCGTGCCGGTGCCGCTGTCGACGCTCGACGGCATGGATTCGCTGCTGTCGATCGTGCAGATGCCGGCCGGCATCCCGGTTGCCACCGTCTCCATCGGCGGCGCCCGCAACGCCGCACTGCTCGCGGTCCGCATCCTGGCGTCGTCGGGAACGCCGGACGGGGCGGCGCTGGCCGGTGAGCTCGCCGCCTACGCCGACGACCTGCAGGCGACCGTGCTGGCCAAGGATCGCGCGTTGCGGGAGCGAACCGGTCACTAGTCCAGCCGGGTCCGGGCGGCCCTCAATTGACCCGCAGCGCCAGCAGGAACTGACCGCCGCCGGGCTCGGCGCTCGCCGTGACCGCGAGGTCGGGGGCGAGCCGGGAGAGGCGATCGATCAACCATCTGCCCGCCTCGTCTGCATCAGATTTGGTGGGACAACGGGCGACCACTTCCCGTCCGCCCTTGCGGCTGAGTCGCTCGACGACCCCGATGATCGGTGCCGGGTCGAGCACGAACAGCCGGGACGGCCAAGGGATGACCGGCTTCACTGCCCCCTTCTTCGTGTTGCAGGCCCGGTGGGCCAACCGCTCCTCGCCGGGCTTGCTCCTACCGTTCTTCCCGGCCGCGTTGATGTTGTCGATACTCGGCCCGCGGGCGTCGTTGACCGACTTGTCGGCATCGACCGGCTCGTCGCACAGCCAGCACCGCCAGTGCTCGCGGTCGCCGACCTCGTCCAGCCGGCTCATGTCCGATCCCGACGTATCGCGCAGCAGATCATCGGCGGAACGCTACAGACAGCGGCTCACCAGCCCGGCGACGCCGCCACCAGCAACGTCAGGAAGGGGGACCGCGGGGCTTGTCCGGAGCGGCTCGGCGCGGTCTACACTCGCTAAGTTACTGACCAGTAGCAAATGGTCTGACCACTTGTGGGGCGGGCCGGAGCAAAGGACCGGGACCTGACGATGACGCCGTCCACCGCACTCTTCGGACTGACCGACGACCACCGGGCGGTCCGCGAGGCCGTCCGGGAGATTTCCGAGCGGGAGATCCTGCCCTATGCGGCCGAGGTCGACGACCAGGAGCGCTACCCGATCGAGGCACAGAAAGCTCTTGCGGCGTCAGGTTTCTCGGCCGTTCACATCCCAGAAGCCTATGACGGCGCCGGTGCGGACGCGGTGGCCACGGTGATCGTCATCGAGGAGGTGGCCCGGGTGTGCGCGTCCTCGTCACTCATCCCGGCGGTCAACAAGCTGGGTTCGATGCCGATCATGCTGTCGGCGTCGGAGGAGCTCAAAGCCCAGGTGCTGCCCTCGATCGCGTCCGGCGAGGCGATGATCTCCTACGCCCTGTCGGAGCGGGAGGCGGGCAGCGACGCCGCCGCCATGCGGACGCGCGCCCGGGCGGACGGCGACGAATGGATCCTCAACGGCACCAAGTGCTGGATCACCAACGCCGGCGTTTCCTCCTGGTACACGGTCATGGCCGTCACCGATCCCGACAAGCGGTCGGGCGGGATCAGCGCGTTCGTCGTGCATGCCGACGACCAGGGTTTCGAGGTGGGCACGAAGGAACGCAAGCTGGGTATCAAGGGCTCGCCGACCCGCGAGATCCACTTCGTCAACTGCCGCATCCCGGGGGACCGGATCATCGGTGCGCCCGGCACCGGCTTCAAGACGGCTTTGGCGACGCTCGATCACACCCGGCCGACGATCGGCGCGCAGGCGGTCGGCATCGCCCAGGGCGCGCTCGACGTCGCCGTCGCATATGTCAAGGAGCGCAAGCAGTTCGGGAAGAAGCTGGCCGAGTTCCAGGCGCTGCAGTTCATGATCGCGGACATGGCGATGCAGATCGAGGCGGCGCGCACGCTGGTCTACCAGGCCGCTGCGGCTACCGAGCGCGGGGACGCCAACAAGGGGTTCCTCGCCTCCGCGGCGAAATGCCTGGCCTCCGACGTTGCGATGAAGGTGACGGTCGACGCGGTGCAGCTGCTCGGCGGCGCCGGCTACACCCGCGACTACCCGGTCGAGCGGATGATGCGCGACGCCAAGATCACCCAGATCTACGAAGGCACCAATCAGATCCAGCGCCTGGTGATGGCCCGCTCGCTGCTGCGCTGACCGCCGGTCCCGCTTCGAGGCCGTCCTGGCAACACTGCAGGCATCCGAGCAACACCCGTGGCGGCCCCAGCCGATGCTCGGACGACTCGGGCGTTGCTAGGACAGTAGCCGGGGGCCGGGTCGAGACAGGCGGCCCGGTCGAGACAGGCGGCCGGGTCGAGACAGGCGGCGCGGTCGAGACAGGCGGGTCAGACGAGCCGGGGGAGTCCCGGCGCGTCGAACCCACCGGTGACGGTCGCCCGCTCGTCATGGGACTGCGCCACCAGCGCATCGCCGGTCGAGTCGGAGTGCACCAGCGAACCATCCACCGCGAAGGCTGCGAGCAGCGTCCGAGCCAGGCCCTCCGGTAGCGACCAGGGGAGCACCGACATCAGCCGCGACCCGTCCGGTAGTCCGGCAGTCCGGGCCGCTTCCAGCAGCTCGACCACGGAAACGTCGCCGGCGGCGTTGCGGACAGCGACAGGAGACGCAGCGGCGCGGGCGGCGAACCGGTCGGCCTGCGGCAGTACTGCCGTGGTGAAGTCCCGCTGGTGCGCGGCCACCACCGCACTCGGGGCGCCGAGCGGGTGACCGGACACCACGAACACCTCGTCGGCCGCGCCGGCCGCTGACGAAGCGCCGTCGGGAACGAAGGCGGCGACCGCGTCGGGAAGGTCCAGGTCGGTCACCGTCAAGCCGGCCCACCAGCTGCCGAGCAGGATCGGCGCCGTCTGCCAACCGGCGCCGACGCCGACGTACACCTGGTCGCCGGGTCCGGCGCCGAGTTCGTCGACCAGCAGCCCGGCAACCTTCGCCGACCAGTTCGCCAACGACGCCGTGGACAGCTCGGTCCGGAAACCGCCGGTGTAGGTGGTCAGCCGCGGCCGGTGCGCGTCGCCGCGCATCAACGGCAGCAGCACCGCCTCGGTGACCCCCAAGCTCGGCATCAGTCCGTCGCCATCAGTTGACGCAGCCGACGGTGGCCGCGGTCAGCGTCGCCGGGGTGCTGCCGGTGGGGGTCGTCGGTGCGGGGACAGCGGCGACGGATCCGGCGGCCAGCGGTGCGACCGGCGCCCGCAGGCCCGACGGCGTCGGCATGTCGGTGCCGGCGGCGACGGAGATGTGGCCGGCCGCGACGGAGTCGTCCTGAACCAGCTTTCCCTTGTCGCCCAACGCCTTCTGCACGGCCAGGCCGGCCGCCTTGGCGCCGGCCGGATAGGAGATGGTGGTCGTCGCGTGCGCGGTCGCCTGGGTGATGCCCGGGAACGAGACGATGTCGCCCGCCTGGAAGCCGGCGCCCGCCAGGGTGGCCGACACGGACGCGGCCAACTTGTTGATCTTGGTGGCGTTCTGCACGTCGACCGTCACCGATGCCGGGTCGACGCCGGTGGAGCCTGCCGTGGTGGTGGCCTGCGCGGTGGTGGTGGTGGCGTCCGGCGCCTTGCCGTTGATCGCGGTGAAGAACGTCTTCAGCTGATCGGGATCGGTCGCCAAAGCGTCCTGGTTGGTCGAGGTCTCCGCGCCATTGGTCGGAATGGTGGTGAAGGTGACGTTGCCGCCCGACAGGTTGGCCATCTGGGCGGCGAAGTTCAGCAGGTCGAAGCCCTGGTCCAGGATCACCGACCGGCTGGCCGCACCGACCAGGCTGGACAATTTGGTCGGCGAGGTGAGCACCCCGGCCGAGAGCATCTTGCTGGTGGCGCCGGCCAGGAATGCCTGCTGGCGACGGACCCGGTCCAAGTCGCCACCGGGCAACCCGTGGCGCTGCCGCACGAACGACATGGCCGCGCTACCGGAGATCTCCTGCGGACCGGCCTTGAAGTCGGCGCCCGAGAAGGGGTCAAGGACTGCGGCGTTCAGGCACACCGGAACTCCGCCGATGGCGTTGGACAGGGTGTAGAAGCCGATCAGGTTGACCTCGGCGTAGTGGTCGATGTGCAGGCCGGTGAATGCCTGGACGATGGCCTGCAATTCGGTCCGGCCGGCGTTGTCCGAGTCACGCTCGCGCTGCGCCGCGTCCTTGACGCCCTTGCTGACCAGGTACTGCTGTGTGTAGAACTTCGCGGTGCTGTAGAACGAGTTGATCTTGTTCGGCTTGTACGGGCCCGAGTCGCCGTCGCCGTACGGGCCTTTGACGATGTCGGTGACCGACTGCGGGATCCAGGTGTCGCGGGGGATCGACACGGCGGTCGCCTTGCCGCCCCCTTCGGGGATGTGCACGACCATGATGGTGTCGGTGTTGACGCCGCCGCCGTCGTCCTGGGTGCTGACCGAGGCCAGCTCCGCCGCGGTCAGGGGATTGCCCTGCTGGTCCGTGCGCGCATCCGAACCGATCAGCAGGATGTTCTGGCCGCCGCGGAACAGCACGCCGGCCTGCCCGGCCTTGGCGGTGTCGTTGCCGGTCGCGACGGCGTCGGTGGCGTTGTTGGCGAATCCCCAGGCAAATGCGAAGCCGGCGAGCACCGCCAGCGACAGCACACCTGCGATGATCCGGCCGGCCAGGATCCCGGCCGGGGTGCGGGACCGGGTGCCTTCCGACGGTGGCCCGGCGGGCAGCTGGAACTCCTGGTCCGGCCGGCGCTGCGCCGGGGTCGCGGCGCGGGCCGGCGGGACACCCGCTCGCCCGGACGGCCCGGCAGGTCCGCCGACCGGCGGGAAGACGACCGTTCGATCGAGACCCGGCGGGCGGGCAGGCGGCGGTGGCGACCCGGCCGGCGGCGGGTACTGCCCGGGGAGCGGAGCCTGACCGCGCTGCGGATACTGGCCGGGTAGGGAAGCCTGACCGCGCGGCGGGTACTGACCACCGCCGCTGCGGGGATCCCTGGCGACCGGCCGGGCCGCTGGTTCGCCCGTGCTGTTGGGACCGTAACGCCGCGGCCCGCGCTGCGGATCGGGGTCGGGGGTCCTGTTCATCAGGGCAAACCTTTCTCATCTGTCCGCGGAGCAGCGGCCGCAGCGGTGAGAGCAGCGGCCCGGTGACCGGCGGCCCCACGTGGTGGAGGACGCCCGGACCGGGTGTGGGGTTGCGCTGGAGAGCACGGGGTGGCGCCGCCGAGGCCGGCCGACCGCGTTCCGACGGCACCGCGCCGAGCCTCGGACCCCTGCGGCTGGGGAAGCGTCTGGAGTGCAGGGTAGCGGCGGCGGTGGTGCCGGCCGTTGCCGACCGACCGGCACATACCGACTTTTTTTCTGGTCGGCAGGCTTCCTCCGCCCCTACCGGGCGCTACCGAAGCTGCACGGCCGGCCACGGGTGATGAGGCAGAATGACCGACCATGCGCATCCTCGTCACCGGCGGAGCCGGCTTCATCGGCTCGGCCTTCACCCGCAACGTTCTCACCGACGCCTACCCGGGGCTGGAGGGCGCCGAGGTCACCGTCCTGGACAAGCTGACCTATGCCGGCAACCTCGCCAACCTGGAATCGGTGGCCGACTCCGACCGCTACACCTTCGAACTCGGCGACATCTGTGACCCCGAGCTGACCGGCAAGCTGGTCGGCCAGGCCGACGCCGTCGTGCACTTCGCTGCCGAATCGCATGTCGACCGTTCGATCATGGGTGGCGCCGACTTCGTGCTCACCAACGTGCTGGGCACCCAGACCCTGCTCCAGGCCGCGCTCAACACCAAGCTCACCAAGTTCGTGCACGTCTCCACCGACGAGGTGTACGGCTCCATCGAGTCCGGTTCCTGGGACGAGAAGTGGCCGCTGGAGCCGAATTCGCCGTACTCGGCGTCGAAAGCCTCCTCGGACCTGATCGCCCGCGCCTACGCCAGGACGCACGGCCTGCCGGTCGCCATCACCCGCTGCTCCAACAACTACGGCCCGTACCAGTTCCCCGAGAAGGTCATCCCGCTGTTCGTCACCAATTTGATGGACGGTCTCACCGTGCCGCTGTACGGCGAGGGCGCGAACGTCCGGGACTGGCTGCACGTCGACGATCACTGCCGCGGCATCGCGCTGGTGCTGGCCGGCGGCCGCGCCGGCGAGGTCTACAACATCGGCGGCGGTACCGAGCTGACCAACGCCGAGCTGACCTACCAGCTGATCGAGGCCACCGGGCGCGACGAGTCCTCCATCGAGCGGATCTCCGATCCCCGCGGCGGCGGTCACGACCTCCGGTACTCCGTCGACATCACCAAGATCTCCACCGAGCTCGGTTACTCCCCGCAGGTGCCGTTCGAGCAGGGTCTGGCAGAGACGATCGCCTGGTACCGGGACAACCGCGCCTGGTGGGAGCCGCTCAAGGCGCGGTCGGCCATCGACCGATGACCAGGCTGCTGGTCACCGGCGCCCGCGGACAGCTCGGATCGGACCTGATGCTGGCTGCGGCGGCAGCGGGCGTCCCGGCGGTGGGCCTGCGGTCGGCGGAGTTGGACATCACCGACGCCGCCGCCGTCGACGCTGCGGTGCGTGCATTCGCCCGCGCCGCAGAACATGCCGACTACGGTCCGTGGGTGCTGGTCAACGCTGCCGCGTACACAGCGGTCGACCTGGCCGAGACCGACCGGGACACCGCCACTGCGGTCAATGTCACCGGTGCGGAGAACCTGGCCCGGGCGGCGGCGGACGAGGGCATCGGGATGATCCACGTCTCGACCGACTACGTGTTCCCCGGAGACGCCACGCAGCCGTACGAGGTGGACGACCCGACCGGCCCGCGAAGTGTCTACGGCTCCACCAAGCTCGCCGGCGAGCGTGCCGTGCTGGCCGCGCACCCGGACGCGCACGTGGTGCGCACCGCCTGGGTCTACGGCGCCGCCGGCGGCAACTTCGTCAAGACCATGGCCAAGCTGGAAGCTGCGCACGCGCGCCTCACCGTGGTCGACGACCAGCGCGGGTCGCCGACCTGGGCGGCCGACCTGGCGCGCGGGCTGGTGGAACTGGCCGTGAACGGCGCACCCGGCGGTGTGCTGCATGCGACCGGCGCCGGCGAGACGACGTGGTGTGGTCTGGCCCGTGCGGTCTTCGAAGAGCTCGGGACCGACCCGACCCGGGTGCACCCGACGACGACCGACGCCTACCCGCGGCCGGCGCCCCGGCCGGCCTACTCCGTGCTCTCGGGCCGGGCCTGGCGAGCAGCCGGATTGTCGCCGCTGCCGGACTGGCGGGAATCGCTGGCCACCGCGTTCGGTGAGCACCGGTCCGCATTCCGGCCCGCAGCCGGCTGATTCCCGGGCACGGCGGGCTGCCAAGATCGACCAGGACGTGGATCGTGCGACTACCTCCTGGCAGCCCGGTTCTCCCCCTACCACCCGGTTCTCCCCCTACCAAATGACGCACAGTAACCAGCACAGCGGAAGTTCGTCAGTGCCGACCATTTGTCACCCGCCTGGTCGCCGTCGGGCGCAGTAGGGACTTTCCCGGCTCACCCTTGGTGGCTTTTCGTCCCAGGGATTTCAACATTTCTTCACTCGGTATTCCTGTCACTCATCGTGATCGAAGACCTACACTTGGCTCGAGGAATGCGGTCCGCATTCTGCTGGATCGGAGTGATGGACTTGTCAGAGGTCGACCGGCGGTTCCGGTGGCACTCGCGTGCGGGTGTTCCCGCGGTGTTTGCGATTGCCCTACTGCTGCTTCCGTTTTCCTCCGCTGGCGCTGCACCCGCAGTTCGGTCGGACGGCGGCGCGCTGCCTGTGGCGGCCTCCATGTCGACGGCGGCAGCCAGGTCGACGGCAACACCCGCCCTCACCCAGGCGAAGACGTTCGACGCGCAGCTGATCGCACTGATCAACACCGCGCGCACCGCTGCGGGAGTACCGCGTCTGGTCGAGGCCACCGGTCTGACCAGGCTGTCGGTGTGGTGGTCGACCAAACTGCAGAGCGGATCCACCGGATACCAGCTGCAGCACAACCCCGACGCCTGGACGATGGTCACCACCTACGGGGCGGCCAACCGGCAGTCCTGGGGCGAGAACGTGGCCTGGTCGTCGTCCACCGCTACCTCGGCGCAGCAGATCTTCACCGCCTACATGAATTCCCCCGGCCACAAGGCGAACATCCTGTCCGCCACCTACCGCTTCGTCGGCATGGGAACGGTGGCCGGCGCGCACGGACTGTTCAACACCACCGAGTTCGCCGACGCCGTACAGGCGGGCGAAGCGGTCATCCCGGTACCGGCGGACGGCACCTTCGTCACCGACACCACCACCAGGGCGGTCTACGTCATGGCCGGTGGCGCGCCGGTGTACGTGTCGTCGTGGGCGGTGTACGGCGGCTCCAAGCCCACCATCCAGGTCAGCCACGACCAACTGGCCACCTGGCCGGCCAGTCCGCGCAACGGCACCTTCGTGCTCACCCCGGGTACCAATGCGGTCTACCGGATCGTCGGCGGTGCACCGGTCTACGTGTCCTCCTGGACCCCGTTCGGCGGCCCGAAACCCACGGTGCGGATCGATCCGGCTGCGGTTGCCCGCGCCGGTACCGGGACCCTCTTCAACCACCTGTCGATGGTGCCGGCCGACGGGTCGTTCATCAGGACTCCCGGCAGCGGCGCCGTGTACCGCATCGCCGGCGGAGCCCCGGTGTACGTGTCGTCGTGGACCGTGTTCGGCGGTCAGCAGCCGTTGGTGGACGTCGATCCCGCCGCGGTGGCGAAGGCGGGTTCGAACCCCTACTACAACCATCTGTCCGTCCTGCCCAAGGACGGCACGTACGTCCGGACGCCGGGCAACGGCGCTGTGTACCGGGTCGCCGGCGGCGCACCGCTGTACGTCGCCTCGTGGGCGCCACTGGGCGGGGTGAAGCCGACGGTGGACATCGACCCACAGGCGGTGGCCCACGGCGGCCAGGCCGGGGTGTGGGGTCATCTGCTGATGTACCCGCTCACGCCCACCTACCTGCAGGCGGCAGGCGCCCCGGAGATCTACCAGGTGGTCAACGGCAAGGCGACGCACCTGCTGTCCTGGAGCACGGTCGGTGGCCTGAAGGCCTTCACCGTCGTGCACCCGCTGGCGATCAGCCGGGCCAACACCGGCGGCTTCTACAACCACCTGAAGTAGGCGGCCCCTCTGGCGCGGTCGTCGGTGCGGCGGTCGTTCCAGCAGGGCCAGCCGGGCCCGCGCTGTGCCCTACGCTGGCCGATCATGGCCGCCGACGGATCGACTGACCCAGTGGCGCCCGCCGCCGGCGTGCCGATGGCCCGCTTCGCCGGGATGCTGGCCACCGGGCTGCGGGAGGTCGTCGACCTGGCGGCGCACCCGGAGGCGCTGGACTCCGGATGGTGGGCGGTGGCCGCCACCTTCGAGGGAGTGCTGACCGGGTACCGGTTCGCGCAGGTGCGGCCGGCCGGCCGGCCCGGGCTGGGCCCGGTGGCCTGGACCGGGCCGAGCCCGGACAGCTGGCGGAGTTCGCTGGACCGGAGGCAGTATCTGACCGGCGTCGAGACGATCCGGGAGCACATCGCCCGGGGCCGGGTCTACCAGGTGAACCTCTGCCGGATGCTGTCCGCCCCGCTACCCGCCGCCGCTGATCCCGCCGGCCTGGCCGAGCGGTTGGCGCGCGGAAACCCGGCCCCCTACCAAGGGGTCCTGCACACCGGGGAGCAGTGGATGGTGACGGCGTCACCGGAGCTGTTCCTGTCCCGGACCGGGAACCTGGTGGTCTCCTCGCCCGTCAAGGGCACCGCACCGGCCGGCTCGCACTTCCTGGCCAAGGACACCCCGGAGAACATCATGATCACCGACCTGGTGCGCAACGACCTGGGCCGGGTCGCCCGGCCGGGATCAGTGGTGGTGACCGGACTGCTGGAGCGGGAGGAGCATCCGGGTCTGGCCCACCTGGTGTCCACCGTCCGCGCCGAGCTGCTGCCGGGCACCGGGTGGGCGGATCTGCTCCGGGCGACATTCCCGCCGGGGTCGGTATCGGGCGCTCCGAAACACACGGCACTGCAGATCATCGACGAGCTGGAGCCGGTACCGCGCGGGCTGTACTGCGGCGCCGTCGGGTACGTCGACGGCGACCGCAGCGAGGCGGTGCTCGCCGTCGGTATCCGCACGTTCTTCACCAGCGGCTCCGGAGCTGATCGACGACTGCACTTCGGGACGGGTGCCGGCATCACCCATGCGTCGGTGCCGACAGCGGAATGGGCGGAGACCGAACTGAAGGCGCAGCGGTTGGTCGGATTGGCCAGCCGGTGACGCTGGGTACATCCTCGGCTACGCAGGAAGCCCGAACGGGAGAATAGTCGACCGCACCGGCCGATCAGCGGCTCATTGTCGCTCAATGTGTCGGAAAGCACCGAATCATTTCAATCGTTCGGCATCGGTCATCGGGGTCGAAGTGCCCGTAGAATCGAGAAGTGAATAGCACCAGCATTCCTATTTCTACCGGCGATGCGCCACGTCACCGATTCGCAGCGATCACCGGACGCATTGCCTTCGCGGTGTCGGCGGTATTAATTCTTGGTTACGGCAGTGCGGGCATGTCGACTGCGTCGCCGGCGCCGCTGTCGGTCGGCCGGACTGTTGCTCCGGTGGGGGCGGTTCCGCCGACGACAGCCGCCACCGCGCCGGCACAGCGGAGCGCCGCCGCCACACCTTCGGCGATCCGTCCAATAGATAATGGCCTTTCTAATTCGGGTGACTTCGCGACCGACGCATTCGGCGACGCCTGGGACTTCAACAATGCACAGGATCTGACGCCGATGATGTCGGGGCTGTCCGTAGGGTTATCCGGACTGCATCTGCAGGCTTTGTCGACGACGAATTCGGCGCTCGCCGGAACGGCCTCGGCCGGCAGCTATCTGATGCTGTCCGGTACGGCTCCCCACGTCCTGCCGTGGGGCCGTGATCCGCGGTTGTACCCGATCGACGCGACCCGTTACACGCAGCTGACCATGTCCATGTACTCCTCGGCGGCCATGGCCGCCGGCGCCTTCTACATGGTGTGCATCGACGGCCTCAGCACCTCCTGCTACAACGGTTCCCCGTTCCAGGTGAAGGCCGGCTGGAACACCTACACCCTGGATATGACCAAGGCAGCCACCTACTACAAGGACCGGCCCCGGTGGGGCGGCAGTGTCGGGATGCTCAGGCTCGGCTTCAATCCCTCGTCGGCGACCTCGTTCCAGATCGACTGGATCCGGATGGGTACCACCGGCACGGCCGGGCTGAACCCCACGCAGCCCCAGCCGTCGATCAGCACCCCGTCGAATCTGGGTGGCGCCGATTACGCCACGACGGTCCGCGGGCGGCCCTGGAACCTGCAGAGCCCCGGCGATGTCGGTCTGGTCGGGATCGGCAATGTGACCTACTCGGCCGCCGGCGTGCGCGGCCAGAACATCGTCACGCCGTCCATCCCGCGCGGCAACGACCCGCATCTGGACCTGCCGGTGCCGACTCCGATCAACGGCTCGATCTACAACCAGATGGCGATCAGCGTCTGCTACGACGGCGAGTTCTCGCTCCGTGGCACTCCAGGCGGTGGGATGAACGGCCGGGTGATCTGGAAGATCGCGGGTGAGTCCTTCCCGCGGAACTCGCAGGACTTCGTCGTGTTCCCGGGCTGCCAGGTGATCGATCTGGACCTGTCCGGACCGGCTTCCGTCGTGGAGGACGACACCGATGTCTCGCTGCCCGGCGGTCAGCGTGGTTTTGCCGGGCAGTCCATCGTCGGCCTGCGGTTCGATCCCGACGAGGACCCCGGTCCGCGATACTTCACCGTCAGCAGCATCCGGCTGACCAGCGCCGTCGTCGCCCCGAGCGGGTTGTCGATCAACTTCACCGACAACAACTACCAGAGTGCGACCACCGCCGACATGTGGCTGGACGCCACCGGATCCGGCACCGACCTGAAGCCCATCGCTACCGCCAAGACGGTCACCAGGGGGGTCAACACCCTGGCCTGGCTCGGCCGCGACACCTCCAACGCGGTGGTGTCCGGCAGTTACTACCTACGGCTGCGGCTGACCAACAAGACCGGCAGCACCACGCTCTACGCACCGAACAAGATCACCGTCGGTCCCCCGCCGGGCGCACCCGGACCCGTCAGCGGGGTGCAGGCAACCGCCGGCCGGGGCACCGTCAACGTGTCGTGGAGCCCGCCGACCACCGGAGCGGCGCCGCTGGCCTACCTCGTCCGGACCAGCGACGGGCAGCGCCAGACCGTGGCCTGGCCGGCCCGGTCGGCGACGTTCCCCAGCCTGACCAACGGCACGGCGTACAGCTTCACGGTCACCTCCTCGAACGGGTCCGGACTGTCGGCGGCGTCCGGCGCCGTGGCAGCCACCCCGGCGGCCGCGGCGGGCACCTACGTGCCGCTGACCGCTCCGCAGCGGCTGCTGGACACCCGGCGGTCGTCGCCGGTGTCGGCCGGAGCGACGCTCGATCTGCAGGTGGCCGGCTTGGCCGGGGTACCGGCCACCGGTGTGTCGTCGGTGGCGGTCAACCTGACCGCCGTCGGTTCCTCCGCCGCGGGCTATCTCACGGTCTATCCCAGCGGTCAGGCCCGACCCGCCACCTCCAGCCTCAACTTCGAGCGCGGGGTCGACACCGCCAACATGGTCGTCGCCAAGCTGGGCGCCAATGGCAAAATCAGCATCTTCAACGCCAGCGGCAGCACCGATGTACTGGTGGACGTGGTCGGCTACTACTCCGACGGCCGTACCGCCGGCGCCAGCTACTTCCCGCTGAGTCCGCGGCGGGTGCTCGACACCCGCAGCGGCGCCGGCGGCACCAGGGGGGCGATCGGCGCGCAGCGCAGCATCTCGCTGCAGGTCACCGGGGCCGGCGGCGTCCCGTCGACCGGCGTGTCGGCCGTGGTGCTCAACGTCGCCGGCGTATCGCCGACGGCAGGCACCTTCTTGACGGTCTGGCCGGACGGCACGGCGCGGCCGACGGTGTCCAGCCTGAACCTCCGCCCCGGCGACTCCCGCGCCAACCTGGTGACGGTGCGGGTGGGCGGCGGCGGCCGGATCGACCTCTTCAACGCATCCGGTTCGGTCGACGTGATCGCCGACGTGGTCGGCTGGTTCGGCGCCCCGGGCGACCTGAGTGGCGCCAGCCTGCTCCCGCTGAGCCCCTATCGCATCTTCGACAGCCGGCCGCAGTCCTTCACCTCGCTGCCGCCGACGCCGATCTCGGCCGGCTCGCCGCGAACGATCTACCTGGCCGGGCAGGGGTCCGGCGTACCGGTCGGCACCGCCAAGGCCGTGTTGGCCAACGTGACCAGCGTGGGGTCGAACACGAACGGTTTCCTGACGATGTGGCCGGGCGGGGAGGGACAGCCCGGCGCCTCCACCATCAACCTCAAGGCGAAGGAGGTGCGGCCGAACCTGGTGGCCGAGCGGCTGCCGCTGGACGGTAGCGCGAAGGTCGCGGTGAGCGCCGGGTCGACCGACCTGATCGTGGACGTCGTCGCCTGGTACGGCTGACCACCAGCCCAGCCCAGCCCAGACCCGCCGCCGGCCCGCCGCCGGTCGGCTCCTGACGCAGGCCCACGGCTGCTGACGCCCGCGACACACCGCCCGTCCGACGCTAGCGCCCGCGCAGCCGGTCCCAGCCGCGGCGGCCCAGCCGGCCGCCGACCTCGGCGGCCCGGTGGACCGTTGCCGCCGCGCCGTCCTCGGTGAGCATGTCGCGGGTGGCGCCGGCGTAGTACCGGGCCAGCTGGATGGGTCCGCGGTGGTTACCCGGCCGTACCCGGCCGCGGGTCAGGATCTCCAGGGGTCCGTACCAATCGGTCGGCGCGTCCATCAGCGGCTCGTCGAGGACCTCCGGTTCCCACGCGTCGAACTGCGGCCGATGGCCGCTGGACCGCACCGAAGCCGTTGCCTGCAGCAGGATGTCGCGATAGCGGTAGCCCTGCTGTCCCGGTGACAGGGTGGTCAGCACCTGCTCGTGGGCCGCCATGCCGAGGCGTGCGCGCAGGCCGGGGTCGTCGACCAGCAGCAGCAGTGCCGCCAGCCAGTCCGGTCGATCGGCCGCCAGCAGGCCGTTGCGGCCGGAGGTGATGCACTCGGCGAACGGGCCCGACGGCGAGGCGACGGTCGGGGTGCCGACCAGCGCCGCCTCCAGATACTTGATCGCGCTCTTCGCCTCGTTGAAGGTGCGTCCCGGCTCCAGCGGCGCCAGGTTGACGTCGACATCACGCAGCAGCGCGGGCAGCTGGTACCACGCTGCGGTCGGCAGCCGCCGCACCCGGTCGCCGAAGGGCAGCAGCGCGTCGCCCGGCTCCAGCAGGCCGCCGAGCCAGAGCTGCACGTCCGGCCGCTGCGCCAGCAGCTCCGAGACGGCCGGCTCGATGTACGCCCAGTCCTCGTTGTGGGTATTCGTTCCCGAGAAGTAGCCCAGCCGCAGCGGCCCACGCGCCCGCGGACGCCGCAGCTGCGCATCGGCGGCCCGGGCCAGCTCACGGCCGACACCATTGGCGAAGCGGTAGGTCGGCATACCGGTCAGTTCGCCGATCCGGTCGCACAAAAAGGCGGTGGAACCGATGTACCCGTCACACCCCTCCAGCGTGGTGCGGTAGCGCCGCACGCCCTGCCAGTACAGGTCGAGGTCCAGCCCGGGCACGGCCGCCAGGATCGGGTCCAGCTCGCCCGCCAGCCCGGGATCGACGACCAGGTCGTCGATGTCGAACAGCACCGGCACCGCCGGCGTCCGGGCGCGGAGAGTGTCGATCAGCTCCAGCACCTGGGTGGTGGCCGGCACCCGGTAGCAGATGACTGCGTCGGCAGCGGCCGCGCAGTCGGGGACGGTGGTGTCCCGGTACATCCGGACGTCGACGTGGATACCGATGGCGGCCAACGCTTCCGCCGGCAGGAACCCGCGGTATCGCAGCGGCGCGCCGGTGATGCCACTGATGATCAACACCCGCTGCAGCGCCGGCAACGGCAACGGCACCGGCACCGGCACCGGCACCGGCACCGGCACCGGGCCGGCGTCGTCGAGCGGCGCCGGGCGGCCGGCCAGGATGTCGGTGTAGGCCGATTCCAGTCCGTCGGCCTGCTCGTCCAGGGTGCGCAGGGTCAACGATCCGGGCTGCGGGCGCAGCCGCTCCAGCAGCGCCGGGTCCACCACCAGCGACCGCATCGCCGCGGCCAGCGCGGCGGCGTCCCCGCGGGGCACCACCAGCCCGTTGATCCCGTCGCGTACCACCTCCACCGGACCGGGGTTGTCGCCGGAGATCACCACCAGCCCGGCGGCGAGCGCCTCCCGGGTGAGCAGCGAGTACGACTCGAGCATCACCGAGGACATCACCAGCACGTCGTAGCCGGCGAGCACCGCGCTGACCTGGTCGGCCGGGTAGGGCGGCAGCACCCTGACCTGCGGCGGCGGCCGGTCCCTGGTCGCCGCGCCGTACAGGTCGAGCGACCAGCCGGGAAGATCGGCCAGCGCGCCGGCCGCGGTCAGCGCCAGCGGCCCGCCCTTGAGCGCGAACGGGCCGCCCGCGAAGACGAAGCGGACGTCCGATCCCGGCGCCCGCGACGGACGGGACACGCTGCGCCGCACCGTGTCCGGTGACGGGTTCTCGTCCAGCGCCAGCTTCGCCGGGTCCACCCCGTTCGCGGCCAGCAGGCGCAGCATCGGGGTGGAGGGAGCCAGCACCAGGTCCGCCGCGGACAGGTGCGCGGCCAGTTCGGTGTTGCGATCAGTGAGCCAGTCGTTGTCGACCGAGCACGGGCACACGCCGGCCTGCACCACGGTGGTGCACGGCGTCAGGTTCTCCTGCACCAGGAACTGCCGGGCGCACCACCACCACATGTCATGCATGGTGACGACGGTTGCGGCGCCGCCCGCCGCGGCCAGCGGCACCAAGCCGCCGCCGAGCCCCTGCAGCGTGTGCAGGTGCACCACTTCGGGCTGTACCCGGCGGAGGAACTCCAGGAACGCGCCCTGCACCGCGACGGAGTCGAAGTTCTCCCGGCGCTCCCACTTGAGCCGGCCGGCCAGCGACACCCAGGTGACCTCGATGCCGGAGTCGCGGTCCACCCGGGTGAGCAGATCGGGCTGCCCGGGCAGGATCTCGCCGGCGAATACCGACACCGAGTGCCCGCGGGCGGCCAGCTGCCGGGCGATCCGCTGTGGGACCAGCGTGCCGCCCGAGACGAAGTTGGGTGGGTAGTGGGCCGAGACGATCGCGATGCGCACGCAGGTCCTTTCCTCACCGGGCGCGCTCGGGTCGGCCGGCCGACCCGGGCGGTCGGCGACCGAGCATAACCCGCACCGTGTACTAGACCGGCCGGGTAGTGGTGCCCACCAGCCGCCGGAGAACCCGCCGGGCTGGGCCCGTCGCCTTCCCGAGCATCCGCCGGCCGATGACCTTCCAGCGGCCGCCGGTCAGCACCCGCCGCCGGGCGGCCGGCTCCCGGTAGATGTTGAGGTGATCGATCTTGTTGTCCAGCTTCGCGCCGAACGAGCCCCACCGACCGGCCGGGCGTTTGTCCACCCCACCGTCGGCCGCCGGCCAAGGCCCCGCGCAGTAGGCCACCAGCGGCGCCAGCACCACCGGCCACCGGTAACTCGGCGCCAGCTCCGCCACCGCCGCCCGCGCTGCCGCCAGCCGCTCGGGCGAGGTCAGCAGCGTGTGCAGTGCATCGGCGAGGGCGGCGGCGTCGCCCGTCGGTACCGCCGCCCCGAGGCCGTGCCGATCCACCAGGCCGGCGAACTCGTCACCCTCCGAGCAGACGATCGGCAGGCCGGCCCAGAGGTAGTCGAGCATCCGGGTGCGAAAGCTGTACGCGGTCTCCACGTGCAGGAAGTGGGTGGACACCCCGATATCGGCGTCCGACAGATAGCGCCCGCGCTCGGCGTAGGGCACCCAGCCCTCGAGGAAGAACACGTGCCGGCCCAGCAGGTCCAGCTCGGTCGCCAGGTCGACGGCGCGGGCCAGCACGACGGTGGACAGGTCGTCGACGGACGGGTGCTTGGTGCCCATGAACACCAGGCGCAGCCGGGGGAGCTGCGGCACCAGCGCCGCGACGGCCTCGATCAGGGTGATGGGGTCGAACCAGTTGTAGATACCGCCGGCCCACAGCAGCACCTGGTCGCCGACGTCGATGCCGGGCAGCACACCCTTGAGTGCGCCGGCGGCGACCGGTGGCGGCTCCGCCGGGATACCGAACGGCGCAACGTCGATCAGCTTCCGGAGCGTCACATCCTGCGCGTAGGAGGCGAAGTTGACTCGCCCGAGGGCGGACATGTGGCCCAGCCACAGGTCCCGCTGCCGCTCCGTTGCGCAGAGGAAGAAGTCGCCCAGCTCGATCTGGATCCGCAGCGCATCCAGCCCGCCGGACAGCATGAAGGTCTGCTCGGCAGGGCTGGCGTGCTGGCCGCCCTCGAGCATCTCCAGGTGGATCGGGTCGTACAGATCGATGACCAGCTTTGCGCCGGTCGAGGCCAGCCACGGGTTGTTCCGCAGGGTGAAGCCCTGCACGACGACGACGTCCTGACCGACCGCCAGCTCGCGCAACCGCTCGCCGCGGCCGTCGCAGACCTGGAAGGTGCTCGCCGTGCCGCTGACCTTGCGGGTGGACGCCAGAGCGACGTCGTGATCGGCGGCCAGCACCTCGGCGATGTTCCAGGCCCTGATCGCTGGTCCGGCCATCTTCTCGCCGACCGAGTCGTCGGTCAGCACGAGGACCTTCCGGCGCTGCTGGGTCGGGACGGAAGAGCCTTCGATCACCGCGAGCCGGCCGGGTCGGCCGCCTTCAGCAGGCCGACCGGTGCCAGCTCGGACAGTTCCTCGTCGGGCAGGATCTCGTCGGTGGGCCGCTTCACCAGGTCCATCCGGGTCGGTGGCAGCAGGTTGCCCCAGCTGCTGTGCATGGCGACCAGTCCGCCGGACTCCCGCGGATTGCCGTGCACGACGTCGAAGCGGACGCCTTTGGCCCACTGGTCGAACGAGTGCGCCAGACCGTCGTCGACGATCGAGCTGTTGACGTCGAAGGTACCGGGCTGCAAGGGGATGGCCGGGATACGCACGTCGATCGTGCCGTGTCCCTGCAGGGACTGCGGGATGTACTCGGCGTCCCAGGTGTGGTGCGACCAGATGTGCACGCCCTCCAGTGACGACAGCGACACGCTGAACACCGGCCGCTCGATCCGCCCCGGCGAGTTCCAGTGCAGCCGCACCGTGACTTCGTCACCGGTCTTGAACTGGCGCGCGTCCCGGCCGTACCGGTTGAGCAGTTCGATCTTCTCCACCTTGATCTCGCCGCTGCCGTGCCGGGTGCCGCCGCTGGCCACCTTGCGGGCGTCGTGGCCGGCGTCGATGTAGCGGTCGACGATCAGCGCGGCGTGACCGACGTCCACCACCTTGCCGTGGTCGAGCCAGGCCGCCTGGTCGCACAACGTCCGCATCTCACCGAGTCCGTGGCTCACCACGACGATGGTGCGTCCCTCGTCCTTGAACTCGGCGAACTTCTCCCGGCACTTCTCCTGGAACTGCATGTCGCCGACGGCCAGGATCTCGTCCACCAGCAGGATGTCCGGCTCGACGTGGATGGCGACGGAGAAGCCCAGCCGGACGTACATGCCCGAGGAGTAGCTCTTCACCGGCTGGTCGATGAACGCGCCGACGCCGGCGAAATCGGTGATGGCCTCGAACTTGCGGTCGAGCTCCTTCCGGCTCATGCCCAGGATGCTGCCGTTGAGGTAGACGTTCTCCCGGCCGGTCAGCTCGGGGTGGAAACCGGAGCCCAGTTCCAGCATGGCGGCCATCCGGCCGGCGCTGCGGACGGACCCGGTGTCGGGCTCGAGGATCCTGGCGATGACCTTGAGCAGGGTCGACTTGCCCGATCCGTTGTGTCCCATCAGCCCGAAGGTCTCCCCCTCAGGGATCTCCAGGTCGACGCCGGTCAGTGCGAAGAACTCCTCGTAGGTCGACCGACGGCGGCGCAGGATGGCGGACTTGAGCGACTGGTTGCGCTCCTTGTAGATGCGGAACGACTTGGAGACGTTCTGGACGGTGATGGCAGTCGGGGTCACAGTTCCTCCACCAGTCGCGCGGAGAACCTGCGGAAGACCAGCAGACCGATGCCCAGCGCCGCGAAGGCCCAGATGGCTGCCCCCGCCCAGTCCTGCCAGCGCGGGATGTCGTAGTCGTACAGCATCACCCGAAAGGCGTCGGTGAACCGGTAGGCCGGATTCAGACCCCAGATGAACCGCAGCGGGATATGGGTGCCCTTCGCTGCCAGCTCGTCCTGCTTGGCGATGATGAGGTTGGTCGAGTAGATGATCGGGGTCAGGTACAGCCAGACCTGGATGAACAGCGCCATGAAGTGCTGGGTGTCCCGGAAGAACACCATGGCGACGCTGAGCATCAGCGCCACCCCGGTGACGAAGACCGTCATCAGGACGGCCATCGCCAGCATGAACGGGATGAACAGCAGGACCTTGGGCCCGCCGATGACCGCCACCACGATCAGCAGCACGCCGAGCTCGGTGAGGAAGGTGGACGCCGCGGCCAGCACGGTGGCGACCACCGGGATGTAGCGGGGGAAGTACACCTTGCTCAGCAGGGCGGCGTTGTTCACGATGCCGCCCATG